>DATHCF010000374.1:0-8898 GCA_035319705.1 Acidimicrobiales bacterium
CATCATCTGGCCAGCCTCGGCGCCGAGGTGATCCACGTGGAGTCGCCGTCGAGACCCGACGGCATGCGCCTGGTGGGCCGTGGGATGGGACATCGCTACGACAGATGGTGGGAGGTGGGCCCGCAGTTCATGCACGCCAACGCCAACAAGCTGGGCGTCACCTTGGACCTGTCCGACCGACGGGGCAGGGCGCTGCTCGCACGGCTGGTCGGCTGGTGCGACGTGGTGGTGGAGAACTTCACGCCCCGGGTGCTGGCGGGGTTCGGCTTGAGCTGGGAGCGGGTCCGGGAACTGAACCCGCGGGCGCTGCTCGTGCGCATGCCGGCCTTCGGCCTGTCGGGACCGTGGCGCGACCAGCCTGGGTTCGCCCAGACCATTGAGCAGTTGAGCGGGTTGGCCTGGGTCACCGGACATCCCGACGACCAGCCGCGCGTGCCGCGCGGGCCATGTGACCCGGTGGCCGGCGTGCACGCCGCCTTTGCGCTGCTCGTCGCCCTGGCCCAGCGCCAGCGCGACGGACAGGGACACCATGTGGAGAGCGCCCTGGCCGAGAGCGCGCTCAACATCGCCGCCGAACAGGTCGTGGAGTGGTCGTCGTCGGGAAGGCGTCTGGACCGGCTCGGCAACCGCTCGCCCGACGCCGCTCCCCAGGGCCTCTACCTGTGTGCCGACACCGGTTCGCCGACAGCAGGGTGGCTGGCCCTCTCGGTGACCACCGACGATGCGTGGCTGGCGCTGCGCCACCTCATGGGGGACCCGCCCTGGGCCCGGGATCCGGCGCTCGACACCCGCGGCGGCAGGTGGGCGGCCCACGATGCCATCGACACGAAGCTGCGGCAGTGGACGGCGAGCTGGCGGCGCGCCGAGCTCGTCGCCGAGCTGCGCCGGCACGGGATAGCGGCCTCCGAGGTGGCCGATCCGTCCCGCCTGATCGAGGCCAACCCGCAGTTCGCCGCCCGCCATTACTTCGAGACACCGGACCACCCGGTGGCCGGGCCTATGCCGCTTCCTTCGCTGCCCTTCCGCTTCGCCGGCGTCGACCGCTGGCTGCGCTCACCCGCTCCGACACTCGGACAGCACAACCGTCTCGTGCTGTGCGACATGCTCGGCCTCTCCCAAGCCGAGTACGCGGAGCTCGAGGACAGCGGCGTCATCGGCACCACGCCGGCCGTCGCCGGTGGGAAAGCCGGCGGCCGGTGACGTCGGCCTCCACCGTCGCCGAACTGCTCGATCAGCGATCGGGCGACGTTCACCCCGCGCTGCTGTTCGAGGACGAGCGCTACTCGTGGGCGGAGGTGGTGGCGGCCGGAGCCGGCCGGGCGCGGCTGATGCTCGATCTCCGTCGAGACGGCCCGTTCCACGTGGGGGTGCTGCTCGACAACGTTCCCGAGTACCTCTTCCTGATCGCCGGCGCCGCCTTGTCCGGGGCTGCCGTGGTGGGGGTCAATCCGACGCGCCGGGGAGCCGAGCTCGAGCGCGACATCCGCCACACCGACTGTCAGCTGCTCGTGACCGATGCCGAACACGCGCCGCTGCTTGAAGGTCTCGACCTCGGCGTGGGGAGCGACCGTGTGCTGTTGGCCGACGACCCCTCCTACGCCGCCCGGTTGTCGGACTACGCCGACCCGGCTCTTCCGGGCGTCCCCGTCGAACCGGGCGACCGGCTGCTTCTGCTCTTCACCTCCGGCTCCACCGGGGCGCCCAAGGCCGTCGTGTGCAGCCAGGGACGATTGGCCCGCATCGCCGGGCGCATACCCGTCATGTACGGCATCACGCGCCACACGACCACCTACAACGCCATGCCCCTCTTCCACGGCAATGCCATCATGGCCAACTGGGCGGGTGTGCTCTCCACGGGAGCCACGTTCTCCATGCGGCGCCGATTCTCCGCTTCGGCGTTTCTCTCCGACGTCCGCAGGTTCGACGCCCGCTATTTCAACTACGTGGGCCGTGCCTTGGCCTACGTGCTCGCCACCCCCGAACGACCCGACGACGCAGACAATCCGCTGGAGCTCGGCTTCGGTACCGAAGCGTCAGCCAAGGACCGCCAACGCTTCTCCGTCCGCTTCGGCTGCCGGCTCATCGAGAGCTACGGATCGAGCGAGGGTGCCATGGCCATCGGATGGGCTCCCGGCGCCCCCGCCGGCTCGATCGGCCGTCCCCTGAACGGCGAGGACGTCATCGTGGCCGACCCGGAGAGCGGTGCGGAGTGCGCGTCGGCGGTCTTCGACGCCCACGGCCGGCTGACCAACGCCGACGCGGCCATCGGCGAGCTCGTGGGCCGCAACGTGGTCGAGCGCTTCGAGGGTTACTACAACAACCCGGAGGCCGACGAGCAGAGACTGCGCCGCGGCTGGTACTGGAGTGGAGACCTGGGATTCCGAGACAGCGACGGGTGGTTGTACTTCGCCGGGAGGACCACCGACTGGCTGCGGGTCGACAGCGAAAACTTCGCCGCCGCCCCCGTCGAGAGCATCCTGTTCCGCTACCCGGGGCTGGTGATGGCCGCCGTCTATCCCGTGCCCGATCCGCGCACCGGGGACCAGGTGATGGCGGCGCTGGAGATGGCTCCCGGATCGCTCTTCGACCCGGCGGCCTTCGGCGACTTCCTGGCTGACCAGAAAGACCTGGGGACCAAGTGGGCGCCGAGGTTCGTCCGGATCGTGGAGCACATGCCCCTCACCGCCTCCAACAAGATCCACAAGCCCCCGCTTCGGGCCGAGGCATGGGAGACCTCTGATCCGGTGTTCTGGCGGCCGGGCCGAGACCTCGTCTACGTGCCGTTGTCGGAGGACGATCGCCGCCGGCTTGGCCAAGAGACAGCCGAGCACCGAACACAGGCGAGCCGCTGAGTCAGCGGCTCCGGGCCGCTGATCTTCGGCCCCGTCGTCCCGACCCGCGCTTTTGCGCGGTTGTGCCGGGACCCAGAGCCCTCAGCCGGCCCGATTACTCACCGGTCCGCTACATATGCCTGCCGGCTCCGTTGGTCCCGGTGCAGAGCTCGGCGGGGTGACGAAGCGATAGATAAGGATGGAACCCTCGAGGGTGCCGATGGGACAGTAGTGCCTATCGAGCGCGACATGCAGGCAAGAACTCTGACTCCCGAGGTTTCTTCGAGACTCGGTCTATGCCACGCCTTTCGAGGAGTCGAATGGCTGGACTCATGACGACGCCGGGACGAGGCACCCGCGAATTGGCGATCCGAGCGGCCCTTTGCTTCGACGTGCCTTGGTTCTTCAGGGCTTCGTATCAGGACCGGGCGCACGGTTGCCCAGTGCAGGGTGAGATCCGTTGCGGCGAGCAGAGTGAGCCGGCGTGTTGTCCGCGTATGGCTTCACTTCCTCGGGGGTCGGCGCGCACAATGGCGTTCGGGCTGTGGCATGACGTCACGCGACGTCGCATCCTGGATGCAGAGCGCAGCAGACACTCCGACGGTGATCGAACTTGGAGGGCACGTGAAAGAGGACGGTGTACAGCGGTTCGTGAGTGAAGTGACGGAGCCCCAGGCACCCAGCTGGGATGACATCGATTCGGAGATGAAGTACTCCACCCGTGAGGTATGCCTCGGGTACGGCAGCCTGTCGAGCCTCGAGGCGATCCACCGGCTACGCAATGGCAGTGACCATGACCGTCTGCCCCGCCGCTGAAGCAGCTGGGCATGCAATAACAGTGCTACCCCACGCCGTTACGGCTTCTTCCGCTCGTCCCAGCGTTCGCGCGTCATCACCCACTCCATACTCCGCCCGACCTCCGCTGGCGCGTCCACGCCGTCCTCGACGGTCCCGAGCAGGCGAAACCCGAGCTTTCGTGGGACGCCGGCACTGGCCTCGTTAGCTTCGTCGCAACGGATGTGGACCTCGTCGATCCCGGGCAATTCGAAGGCGGCAGTGGTGAGGACACGAGCGGCTGCAGAGGCGACGCCGCGGCGGAGCCAGCCCACCCGCACCCAGTAGCCGATCTCCAGACGTGCGGGCCCGAGCCGCGGGTGCAGTCCGGTTCCGCCGATGATCGAAAGGCGGGCGCCGTCCCAGATGGCGTAATTGAAGTTCGCACCCCGGTCGAAGTCCTCCACGGCACGCGTGAGAAACGCCGTCAAGCTCGGCTCCAGAGGCTCTGCCGACGCCCAGGGCATCCACGGCCTGAGGTGGTCGAGACTGCTGGACACGGCCTCGACCAGCGATTCGAGCTCGTCACCGTCGTAGCGACGTACGACGATCGGCGGCGTCGTGATCTCCTCGGGAGGCCGGACCTGCGGCATCCCATCAGTCTGCCCGGCAATCCCAGGCGCCTCGGCAAATGTGCCTCGGGCGACGCCTCAGCACGGTGACGCTCCCCTACCCTTACGACGAGTCATGACCGGTCACAGAAGAGCTCGATCGGCCTCGTTGGTGGGTGCAGTGATGGCCGTGCTCGTGGTCGCCTACGTCCTGGTCCAGCTGGGAAGACCCTTTCCTCGTCTGCAGCTGAGTCGTTCGCTTCCATCGCGGTTGCAACTGGCCGGCCCGGCCGTGAGGCTGCCCTGGCCCGTTCGGAGCGAAGTTTCTCTCGATCTCCAGGGGGTGGAGAGCCTCGGCTCGGCGGGAGGGGACGCGCCTCTTCCACTGGCTAGCGTGACCAAGATCATGACGGCACTGGTCGTGCTGCGCGACCACCCGATCACACCTGGTACCGAGGGACCGACGCTGACGGTGACGCCGCAGGACGTGGCCACGTACCAGGCGGACCTGATGACGGACCAATCCGCGACGCCGGTGGCCGCCGGCGAACGCTTGACCGAGTTTCAGGCTCTGGAGGGACTGCTCCTTCCCTCGGCCAACAATTTCGCCGAAATGCTGGCCGTGTGGGACGCGGGCAGCATCGGTGCATTCGTCGCGGAAATGAACGACGAGGCGAGAGCATTGGGCCTCACCGGAACGCGTTACGTCGACCCGAGCGGCTTCGACCTGGGCAACGTGGGTACGCCCACCGATCAGATACTTCTGGCCGAGACGGCCCTGGAGAACACCACTCTGGCCACCATCGTCTCGGAGCCTCGCGCCACCTTGCCGGTCGCCGGGACAGTGCAGAACGTGGACGGCGACCTAGGTCAAGACGGGATCATCGGTGTGAAGACCGGATCAGAGTCGGCTGCCGGAGGTTGCTTCGTGTTCGCCGCTCGCAAGGAGATTGCCGGGGTTCCCGCCACGTTAGTCGGGGCCATCCTGGGGCAGCAAGGTCCCACTCCCCTCAGCAGCGCCTTGACCGACGCCGAGCAACTCACCGCCTCCGCCTTCTCTTCCTTGCGAACAGTGACGCTCTTCACACGCGGCCAGGCAGTAGCTTACGTAATGGTTCCCTGGGCCCGGCCGGTGCCCATCGTCACCGGCGGAGCCGTGATGGTGACGGTTCTCGCCGGCACGGAAGCGACCTATCAGACTCGCATTCGCTCTCCGTATCTGGACATGCGTCCCGGAGCAGCCATGGGCACCGTGGGCGTATCTGTTTACCAGCGGCAGTTCAACGTTCCCCTGGTGTCGGTCGGCGCCGTGCGCGGTCCGACATTGTGGTGGCGATTGACCGACCTGTGAACGGGGAGTCGAACACCCAGGGAACCGCGACACTTCCGCGGGAGAGCCTCGTCGGCAGAGGTGCTCAGCGGTCTCGGCAGTGCTTCACCACCTCTTTGAAGATGTCGACCTTGTCCCGGGCCAGGGTGGAGACAACGGTGATTCGCCGCGAGGCTCCCCTCAGGAACGACGGGGCGAAGTGGGGACCGAAGATCGCGTCCACCCCTCAGTCGATCAGCCTCTCCACCAACAGAGCTCATGGCCATGGTCGTTCTCGCCAGCACGAGCCAGACAAGGCTTGATCTCCTCGATGTGACTGTCGCCCCTGGCGGAGGCCCACAGTGCGGGTGAGCCTGGCACCGAGGAGCGGAGGTCGAGGCATGGCGAGTCGCCGGGAGCACGTCTTGCGTCGAGTGGTGGCCGGGTCCACGGTGATGGTGACCGGCGCCTCCTCGGGTATCGGCGAGGCCACCGCCCGGATGCTCGGCGCCGCCGGCGCGGACACGGTGCTGGTGGCCCGGTCGACCGACCGCTTGCAGGGGCTCCAGCAGGCCATCACCCTGGCCGGCGGCCGGGCCTGTGCGCACCCGGCCGATCTGTCCGACCCCGAGCAGGTAGCGGCGCTGGTGGACGAAGTCGAGCGCTGCCACGAGGAGATCGACGTGCTGGTGAACAACGCCGGACACTCCATCAGGCGATCGATCGCCATGTCCTACGACCGATTCCACGACTTCGAGCGCACCATCGATGTCAATTACCTGGGTCCGGTGCGTCTGGTGCTGGGATTGCTGCCAGGTATGCGGCGGCGCCGGCACGGGCATCTGGTCAACGTCTCTTCCCTGGGCGTGCTGTTCAGCGCCCCGCGCTTCTCGGCCTATCTGGCCTCCAAGTCGGCCTTCGAGGTGTTCCTGCGCTGCATCGCCCCCGAGGTTCGCGGCGACGGTGTTGTGGTAACCAACATCTACATGCCTCTGGTTCACACCCCCATGACCGAGCCCACTCGGTTGTACCGGCTGTTGCCCGGTCTCTCGGCGGAGGAAGCGGCTGATCGGGTATGCCGGGCCGTCATCGAGCGCCCGCGACGGCTGGTCCCGGTTCTGGGCATCGCCGGGCACCTGGCGGCCGGCACCGCACCCCGGTCCTTTGAAGCCCTGCAACGCCTCGATTACCTGTGGTCGCGGGACTCGGCGACGGCACGGGGTGAAGACGACGACGGGTTCGAGGCGCCGGCGTTCGCTCAAGGGGTGCTCCGACTGCTGGATCGGCAGGCCGTGGCGAGGCGGCCGTGAACTGTCGCCAGATGTTCGGCGCTGCCCTGGCGATCGCCAAGACCGGGATCATCTGGCCGGCGCGGCCCTGGGACTACCTGCGGATGCTCGATGTGGCCTGGCGTTGGGGCGCTTCGCTGGCCACCGCCTCGGCCGTGGCTGCTGTACGGGTGCCGGAACAGGCGGCCGTCATCGACGACCGGGGATCGCTCACCTGGAAGGAAGTCGACGGCGCCGCCGACGCCGTCGCCCGTGCCCTGGTGAGCCGTGGGCTCGGTCCAGAGTCGATGGTGGGGCTCATGTGCCGGAACAGCCGCTGGTTCCTGATCGGAGCGCTGGCCGTCTCCAAGCTCGGGGCGGATCTCGTGCTGCTCAACACCGAGTTCGGCACTGAACAGCTCGACCAGGTCCTCAGCCGTGAAGGAGCCACGGCGGCCATCTTCGACGACGAGTTCGTGCCGGTCGTCGAAGCCACCGGCTTCGAAGGTGTCTCGGTCGGCCACAGCGAGCTCGAGGAGCTGGCGGCCGGCAAGAGGGGCGCTCCGCTCCAGCCGCCGGGTCGCACAAGTCGGATCGTGATCATGACCTCGGGGACCACCGGGCTCCCGAAGGGGGCACAGCGCGGCTCGATCATGCCTCCACTGAACGTGGTTCTCGGCGCGTTCTCGGTGCTTCCCCTCCGGGCGCGCGAGCCGGTGGTGGTGGCTTCGCCGCTGTTCCACGCCCTCGGGCTCGGATTCATGGGCTTCGCATTGGGGCTGCAAGGGAGCCTGGTCGTCCGAAGCCGGTTCGACCCCGAAGCGACGCTGGCGGCGGTGTCCGAGCAGCGCGCCACCGTTCTGGTGGTGGTGCCGGTGATGCTCCAGCGGATCATGGCACTGTCGGAGAAGACCATGGCCGGGTTCGACACCTCATCACTTCGGGTGATCGTGTGCAGTGGCTCAAGCCTCAGCCCTCGACTGGCCACCGCAGTGATGGACCGGTTCGGCGAGGTGCTCTACGACTTCTACGGCTCCACCGAGGCGGGCTTGGCCACCATGGCCACCCCTGCCGACCTGCGCGACGCACCGGGGACGGTCGGCCGGGCACCAATGGGAACCACGGTGGCCATCCTCGACCAGCGGGGGCGGCCCCTGCCGGCCGGGCGGACGGGCCGGATATTCGTGGGCGGCGGCATGGCCTTCGACGGCTACACCGGCGGTGGCGGCAAGGAGATGGTGGGCGAGCTGCTGAGCACCGGTGACACCGGCCACCTCGACGACCAGGGCCGGCTGTTCGTGGAGGGGCGTGACGACGAGATGATCGTGTCGGGGGGCGAGAACGTCTTTCCCGCAGAGGTCGAGGCGCTACTGCGCGACCACGAGAGCGTGGACGACGCCGCCGTCGTGGGGGTGGACGACGAGGCCATGGGCCAGCGACTCGCCGCCTTCGTGGTGGTGCGGACCGGGGCATCGCTGTCCGTCGAGGACATCAAAGGGCTCGTGCGCTCCCGTCTGGCCAGGTTCAAGGTCCCGCGGGATGTGACCTTCGTGGAACAGATCCCCCGTAATGCCACAGGCAAGGTGCGCAAGCCTCAGCTGGGCGGCCGGCCGGCGGCGGAGCCAGAACTGGGCGCCGGCTGGCCTGCCGGCTGAACTAGCGAACGGGACTCAGCAGTAACCGTACGGGTCGATGCCGTCGCCCGTGCCGGCGGGAAGCGGCGTGCCGAATTCCTCGTTCGAGAGAACCCAGGAGTTGTGGGCCTCGTTCATGTACGCAGAAGGGCACGGGTCGGAGATGGCGATCAAGTTCTCGTCCGAACACACGCCCGGCACGTCGATACAGGTCATCGCCTGATGCCCCTGCGCGTATCCCGGGCACTGGAAGACGAACCCGGGCGCCGCGTGCGCCTGAAGGTACTGAAGGGCGGGCCCGCATCCCCAGGCCGTGGCCGCGCCCACAGGCGGGGGTCCCGTGGTCGACGAGACCGAGTCCGGCGGCGCCGGTGAAGGGGCAACCGGCGCCGCCGGGGAAGCGGCGGGCGGAGGAGCGGTGAAAGTATGTGGCGGGACGGTGGTCGTGGGGACGGGGACCAGCTTCAGCGA
>DATHCF010000375.1:0-2561 GCA_035319705.1 Acidimicrobiales bacterium
GGCCGGCTCCAGGGCTTCGGGCACCGCGTGTACAAGAACTACGACCCGCGGGCCAAGATCATCAAGCGCACCGCGGAGGACGTGTTCGCCATCACGGGGAAGAACCCGCTGCTGGACATCGCCCTCAAGCTGGAGGAGATCGCCCTCCACGACGAGTACTTCACGTCACGGAAGCTCTACCCGAACGTGGACTTCTACTCCGGGCTCATCTACCAGGCCATGGGCTTCCCGCTCGAGATGTTCCCCGTGCTCTTCGCCATCCCCCGTACCTCCGGGTGGCTGGCCCACTGGGAGGAGCTGCTCGACCAGGACTCCAAGATCGTGCGTCCCCGCCAGCTCTACGTGGGCAACGACCCGCGCGACTACGTGCCGATCGCCGAGCGCTGAGGCCTCGGGCCGGGCCCGGCGGGGCCTTGTCCGCCGACGACACCACGTGATGTATAGTGGCGTCGTGCACCGGACGCAGATCTACCTGGACGACGAAGAGATCGCCGTTCTCGACGCCGCGTCCAGCCGCAGCGGCGCCAGTCGCTCGGAGCTCATCCGCCGGGCGATCATGGCGCAGTACGGACGGCAGGACGCCGAAACCCGGATCGAGGCCATCCGCGCCTCAGCCGGAGCATGGCGCAACCGACGTCAGTCGGGTGCCGAGTACGTCGATGCCATCCGGGGTGACCTGAACGAACGGCTTGCCCGCCTCCGCAGCAGGTGAGGCTGATCGACACCACCGTCGCCGTCGACCACCTCCGGGGCGACGACCGGGCAACCACTCTCCTGGAACGGATCATCCGGGAAGACAAGCTGGTGGCTGCCAGCGAGCTCACACGTTTCGAGGTCCTGGCCGGTATGCCCCCCGGCGAGCGCGAACAGACCGAGTCCTTCTTCTCCTCGTTCTCGTGGATACCAGTAGATGAGCAGATCAGTCGCTTGGCGGGTCGACTCGCATGGGATCATCGCCGGCCGCACAGAGGCATCGGCGTCGTCGACTATCTGATCGCCGCCACGGCAACACTGGTCGGCGCCGGACTGTTGACGACCAATGTCCGCCATTTCCCGATGTTCGCCGGGCTGGAACCCGCCTACTGATCCCCGCCAGTGGGTTCCCTCAGGTGGGGTGGGGGACCAGGCGCATGAGTCCCTCTTGGACCATGGACACGGCCAGGGTGCTGTCGCGCCGGAACAGAAAGCCGCGGGCCATACCCCTCGCCCCATAGGCGTTGGGGCTGTCCATGTCGTAGAGCAGCCACTCGTCGGCCCGGAAGGGCCGGTGGAACCACATGCAGTGGTCCAAGCTGGCTCCCATGAACTCGGCGTCGTCCCACCGCACGGGATGGGGGGCGAGCATGGTGTCGAACAGCGACATGTCCGAGGCGTAGGTGGCCACACAGGCATGCAGCAGCGGGTCGTCGGGCAGCGTCCCGTCGGCCCGGATCCACACCCGCTGCACCGGCTCCAGGCTCTCGTGCTGCATCCAGGGCAGCTCGCCCACGTGTCGCTGGTCGATGGGGTGCGGCCGGGCGAACCAGTCGCCGAGCTCCTCGTGGTAGGGCTCGAGCCGCTCGCGCAGGCTGGCCAGCGTCTCGGGGTCGGGCACGTCGGGCATCTTCGCCTGGTGCTCGAGCCGCCCCTCCTCCTCCACGTGGAAGGAGGCGGCCATGTTGAAGATGGCCTGTCCGTGCTGGATGGCCACCACCCGCCGGGTGGTGAAGGAGCGCCCGTCGCGGATGCGGTCGACCTCGTACAGGATGGGCACCGTCGGGTCGCCCGGGCGCAGGAAGTAGGAGTGCAGCGAATGGACGGCGCCGCGGTCCACGGTGTGGCCGGCGGCCATGAGCGCCTGGGCGGCGACCTGGCCGCCGAAGACCCGCTGGCGGTTCTCGTCGGGGCTCACGCCGCGGAAGATGTTGACCTCGATGGGCTCGAGGTCGAGCAGCTTCACCAGGAAATCCAGGTCCTCGCCCACGTGCCCATCCTGGCACCTGGCCGCCTGTAGGTTGGCCGGCCGTGCCTGCTGTGCGTTTTCCCGACGGCTTTCTGTGGGGGACGGCCACCGCTGCGCACCAGATCGAGGGCGGCAACGTCAACAACGACTGGTGGGACTTCGAGCACGAGCGCCCCGATCTGTGCACCGAGTCGAGCGGGGACGCCTGCGACTCCTTCTACCGCTGGCCGCAGGACCTGGACCTGGTGGCTTCGCTCGGCTTCGGCGCCTACCGCTTCTCGGTGGAATGGAGCCGGATCGAACCGGCCGAAGGCGAGTTCTCGCTGGCCGCCCTCGAGCACTACCGGGCCATGTGCGCCGGCTGCCACGAGCGCGGGTTCGTGCCGGTCGTCACCTTCCACCACTTCACCTCGCCGCGCTGGCTGGCCCGCCGGGGCGGCTGGGAAGCGGCCGACGCGCCGGAGCGCTTCGCCCGCTTCTGCGAGCACACCGTGGGCCATGTGGGCGACCTGGTCGGCTACGCCTGCACGCTCAACGAGCCCAACATCGTGGCCATGATGGGCTACGGCTACGGCATCTTCCCCCCGGCGGTGGCCGACTGGGACCGCCGGCGATCGGT
>DATHCF010000376.1:0-8999 GCA_035319705.1 Acidimicrobiales bacterium
CGGCGGTAGGCCTGGTGCCCCCAGCGCCGGTCCGACGGCACGAGCATCTCCACGAACTCACCGGCGATGTCGTCGCTGCCCATGCCGAACAGCTCCTCGGCCGGTGCGTTGAGGCCGAGCACCACTCCCTGGAAGTCGACGACCACCACCGCCTCGCTTCTGGCCTCGTACTCGGGCACGGACTGTTTCACCTGGTCGGGGATCTCGAGCGAGGGCATCTCCTCGACGGTCACGGCAGCCTCTCCTGTGTCGGCGAGTACGGTCAGAAGACCGAGGTCGTTTTCTTTCCACCGTAGCGGTCCCAGGCCGGCGTCCTGTCCAGCCGTCGGTCACCGCAGGAGAACCGAATGTCGCCACACGAGGACTTCGAGGCCGAGATGCGGGTCGCCGGCCTCCCGGTGACCACCTGGGCCAACGAGGCCGGCTACGTCTACGCGTCGCACACCCATCCGTACCGAAAGACACTCTGCTGCTTGGCCGGCAGCATCGTCTTCCACACGCCAGAGGGCGACATCGAGCTCGCCGCTGGCGACCGGCTCGTGCTCGACCCCGGTACCCCACATGCCGCCACCGTCGGACCTCGGGGTGTCCGATGTGCCGAAGCCCACGGCTGACGGGCGGACGGAACGACACAGCCCTCACCTAGTGTCCGGCCAGCACCTCGTGTGGCCGGGTGCTCTTGATCGGCCCTCTCCGGACACCTGGCGGATCTTCCGCCTGTAATCGAGGAGGTCGCCGTGCTCGCCACCATCTGGTCGGCCACGCTCCACGGCGTCGACGGTCGGCGGGTCGAGGTGGAAGTGCAGGTCTCGGGAGGCCTGCCCTCTTTCACCGTGGTGGGCCTTCCCGACACGGCCGTGCGCGAGTCGCGCGATCGGGTCCGTGCCGCCGTGCTGTCCAGTCACCTGCCCTGGCCCACCAAGCGCATCACGGTCAACCTTGCGCCCTCCGGTCTCAGGAAGAGCGGGTCGGGCCTCGACCTCCCGGTGGCAATCGGGGTCTTGGTGGCGGCGGAGGCGCTGGCCGAGGTCCACGTCGCCGACACCGGCTTCGTGGGAGAGCTCGGTCTCGACGGGTCGCTCCGCCCGGTGGCCGGCGTCGTGCCCATGGTGGGCGCCCTCGGCACTGACCGAGTCGTCGTCCCGCTCGCCTGTGTGGCCGAAGCCCGCCTGGTGTCGCCGCGAGTGCACGGGGCGAGTTGTCTGGAAGAGGCCGTGGCCGCCCTGCAGGGTCGTCGACGGTGGCCGGAAGCGCCCTGCCCGGTTGTGACACCCACCCAAGGCGTCCCCGATCTCGCCGACCTCCACGGCCAGCCGCTCGGTCGCCGCGCCTTGGAAGTGGCGGCAGCCGGTGCCCATCACCTGCTGTTGGTGGGACCGCCCGGATCGGGGAAGACCATGCTCGCCACCCGTCTGCCGGGTCTGCTCCCGCCACTCGAGCGCCACGAGGCGCTCGAGGTCACCCGCATCCATTCCGCCGCCGGCGTGCCGGTGCCCGGCGGGGCGCTCGCCGATCGTCCACCGTTTCGCGCCCCTCACCACGGCGCCACCGAGGTGTCGCTCGTGGGCGGCGGCTCGGCGTGGCTGCGGCCAGGTGAACTCAGCCTGGCGCACTGCGGGGTGCTGTTCCTTGACGAGCTGGCCGAGTTTCCGGCGCCGGTCCTCGATGCCCTGCGCCAGCCGCTCGAGGAGGGAGTGGTCCGCGTCCGTCGCGCCCGCGGCGGGGTCGACCTGCCGGCCCGGGTGTTGCTCGTGGGGGCGATGAATCCGTGCCCGTGTGGGAAGGGCACACTGCTCGGTGCGTGCCGGTGCACCGACGCCGTGCGGGCGCGCTACCAACGGCGGCTTTCGGGCCCGCTACTCGACCGCTTCGACCTGGCCGTGGCGCTCAGCCCACCCGATAGCGCCGATCTTCTCGGCGGCGCCCCGGGTGAGCCGACGGCCGTGGTGGCCGCCCGGGTGCGGGCGGCCCGTCAGGCGGCGACCGGGCGCGGAGTGCGTGCCAACGCCGAGCTCCGCGCCGATTGGCTGCGCCACGGCTGCCCGCTGTCAGCCCCCGTTGCTGCAATGCTCGAGCGGCACCTTCGGAGCGGAGGGCTCTCGGCGCGCGGTTTGCACCGAGTTTGGCGGGTGGCCAGGACCATTGCCGATCTCGACGATCCGGCCCGTCCCATCACCGAGCTGCACATGGCGGAGGCGCTGGCACTGCGCGCCGCCCGCCAGAGCCTGCTGCCGGCGGTATGACGGCCGGCGTGCCGTCCGACGGGGACGGCGTCGACGAGGACGACGACGAGGCGTGCGCCGCCGCTCTCGCTTCGTTGGCCATGTCACCGGCCCGCCTGCGCCGCATGTTGGCCGGCCGCAGCGCGTACCAGGCATGGAGGCAGGCCGTCTCGGGATGCCATGCCGAAGACAGCGACGGCCGCGTGGCCGAAGCGGCGCGGCTCATCTCCCCGGCGGAGATGATCGCCCGGTGCCGGCGTCGCGGACTGCACGTGGCCGTGCTCGGCCACCCGTCCTATCCGCCCAGCCTGTCGGACGACGAAGAGGCGCCGGCCGTGCTCTTCGTCGACGGTGCGCCGGCGGTACTCGACCACTGGCCCCGGGTGGCCATGGTGGGGACGCGCAGCGCCAGCATCATTGGCCGCGAGGTCGCCTCGGAAATGGCCGGCGCGCTGGCCACTGCGGGTGTGGTGGTTGTCTCCGGGCTGGCCCCCGGCATCGACAGCGCGGCGCTCGGTGGTGCCGTCGAAGCGGCCCAGGCCCCGTGCGTCGCCGTGCTCGGCACCGCGCACGGCGGATTGGCTTCGGCCGAGCAGCAGCGGCTGGCCCACTGCATCGCCGGCCGGGGTTGCGTCGTCTCCGAGCTCCCGCCCGGTACGCCCGGCGCTCGCTGGCGCTTCGCCGTGCGCAATCGGGTGATGGCGGCGTTGGCCCAGATCGTGGTGGTGGTGGAGTGTCACGACCAGGGCGGGGCGCTTCACACCGTGCGCGCCGCACGGCGGCGTCACGTCCCGGTGGCGGCGGTGCCGGGTTCGGTACGCGCCTCTGCGTCAGCGGGGACCAACCAGCTGCTCGCCGACGGGGCCGCCTGCGTACGCCACGGCGACGACGTGCTGGCCCTGCTGGAGCGCGTGGCCGATTGGCATCGCGCACCGGCCCGGCCGGGTGCGACCGCCCAACACGTGCCCGATGGTCTGCTCGATCCACTGTGCGCCAAGGTTCTGGGCGCACTCGACCACCAGGCGGTGGGTGTCGATGCCCTCGTGCTGCGCAGCGGCGAGTCACTGGCGCAGGTGGCGTTGGCTCTTGAACGGCTGGCCGCCGGCGGCCTGGCCCGGTCGGAGGCCGGTTTCTGGCTGCGCACGCCGCACCGGGCCGAGCGGGTCGACGGGGGTTGACCCGAAGGACCCCCGAGGGCCCGGTGTCAGCCGAGAGCCACCAGCGGTTCGACCGCCTGCTGGCCGAGTGCTTCGGCGGTGGCGGCGTTGGTCAGCTTCCCGTTGGCCACCGCCAAGCCCGAGATCAGGGCGGGCTCGACGGCGAGGGCCTGGCGCAGCCCGTGGGTGGCGAGGGTGACGGCGTAGGGCATGGTGGCATTGGCGAGGGCGTAGGTGGAGGTGTGCGGCACCGCCGCCGGCATGTTGCCCACGCCATAGTGGAGCACGCCGTGGTGCTCGACCACTGGATGGTCGTGGGTGGTCTCCGTGGTGGTGGCCACCGAGCCTCCCTGGTCCACGGCGACGTCCACGATGACCGAGCCCGGCCGCATCTGCTCCACCATCTCTTCGGTCACCACCACCGGGGCGCGGCCGCCCGGGACGAGAACGGCACCGATGACGAGATCGGCGTCGGCCACCGCCCGTTGCAGGGCGGCGCGCGTCGAGGCCAGCGTCATGATCCGCCCCCGGTGGATCTGGTCCACCACCCGTAACCGGTCGACGTCGCGGTCGAGGAGGAGAACCTCCGCCTCCATGCCCTGAGCGATCCACGCCGCGTTGAGACCGACGGTGCCGGCGCCCACCACCACGACCCTGGCCGGGCGTACACCGGGGGCGCCGCCCATGAGCACGCCACGCCCTCCCTGGGCGCGCTCGAGAAAATGGGCACCAACTTGCGGCGCCAGCCGCCCCGCCACCTCGCTCATGGGGGCCAACAGGGGCAGGGACCCGGCCGCGTTGCGCACCGTCTCGTAGCCGAGGGCCGTGGCGCCGGAAGCCACCAGCGCCTCGGCCACCGTCGGATAGGCGGCCAGATGCAGATAGGTGAACAGCACGAGCCCCGGCCGCAAGAAGGAGAATTCCTCCGGCTGTGGCTCTTTCACTTTGAGCACCAGCTCGGCCGACCAGGCGCTGTCGGCATCGACCAATTCGGCACCGGCGCCGGCGAAGTCGGTGTCGTCGATGGCCGATCCGAGGCCGGCGCCCGATTGCACGAGCACCCGCACGCCGTGACTGGCGAGCTCGTGCACGCCGTCTGGGGTGACGGCCACGCGATTCTCGCCGGGCTTCACCTCGGTGGGCACACCCACGATCACAGCCCGAGGTTAGGCGGTACCCGAGTGGCCGGGGCCGAGCACCGCGATGCCCGGTCCTCCGACAATGCCCGTTCAGCACGGCGCTAGCCTCGGGAACATGACCGCGGACATGGGTTGTCGGTGAGCGACACCCGGGTGGAGACGGACTCCATGGGCGCCGTCGAGGTGCCGTCGGACCACTACTGGGGAGCCCAGACGGCGCGCTCGCTCGTGCACTTCTCCATCGGCGAAGAGACGATGCCCAGGCCGGTGATTCGCGCCATGGGCATCTTGAAGGAGGCCGCTGCCCGGACCAACGCCGAGTTGGGGCGCCTCGACCCGGCCCTGGCCGATCTCGTCATCGAGGCCGCCCGTGAGGTGGCAGACGGCAGCCTCGACGCCGAGTTCCCCCTTCGCATCTGGCAGACGGGCAGCGGGACCCAGACCAACATGAACGCCAACGAGGTGATCGCCAACCGGGCTATCGAGTTGGCCGGTGGGCAGCGCGGGTCGAAGAGCCCGGTGCACCCGAACGACCACGTGAACATGTCGCAGTCGTCCAACGACACGTTCCCGACCGCCATGCACATCGCCGCTGCCGAACAGGTCGTCCACGTCCTTCTGCCCTCGGTGCGAGCACTGCGTGACGCGCTGGCCCAGAAGGGCCGGGACTTCGCCGACGTGATCAAGATCGGCCGCACGCATCTCATGGATGCCGTGCCGCTGACGGTGGGCCAGGAAATCTCGGGATACGTCGCCCAGCTGCAGGCGGACATCGAGCGGCTGGAAGCCTGTCTCCCCGGACTCTACGAGCTGGCGCTCGGGGGCACGGCGGTGGGGACCGGTCTCAACACCCATCCCGACTTCGGGGCCCGAGCGGCAGCCCACATCGCCGACCTGACCGGCCTTCCTTTCGTCCCGGCTCCCAACTTCTTCGCCGCGCTGGCTGCCCACGATGCACTGGTCCAGACGAGCGCCACGTTGCGGACCCTCGCCGTGTCGCTCACCAAGATCGCCGACGACATCCGCTGGCTCGGGTCGGGGCCGCGCGCCGGGCTGGGCGAGCTGATCCTTCCACCCAACGAGCCCGGGTCGTCGATCATGCCGGGTAAGGTCAATCCGACCCAATGCGAGGCCATGATCATGGTGTGCATCCAGGTCATCGGCAACGACGCCGCAGTAGCCGTCGCCGGGAGCCGGGGCAACCTCGAGCTGAACGTGTGCAAGCCGGTCATCATCCACAACGTGATCAACTCCGTCGGCCTGCTCACCGACGCCACGCGCACCTTCCGGGAGTTCGCCGTGGAGGGCATGGAGGTCGACCGGCAGCGGGTGGGGGAGTACGTGGAGAACTCACTCATGCTGGTCACCGCCTTGAGCCCCATCATCGGCTACGACAAGGCGGCCGAGGTGGCCAAAAAGGCCCACCACGACGGCGTCAGCCTGCGCCAATCGGCGTTGTCGCTCGGCTACCTGACCGGTGAGGAGTTCGACCAGGCGGTTCGTCCCGAGGACATGATCCACCCGAAGTGACCGTTCTCGAGCCCGACGACGTGGACAGCGCCCTGGCCGAGCGGCACCTGCATTGGCAGCGGGCCGAAGGCGAATTGGTCAAGGTGCGCAAGGGACGGGACTTCGCCGACGCGCTCAGTTTCGTCAACGCGGTGGGGGAGCTGGCCGAAGCCATGAACCACCATCCCGACATCGACATCCGCTGGAACACCGTCACCTTACGGCTGTCGACCCATTCCGCCGGCGGCATCACCCGGTCCGACCTGGAGCTGGCCGGCCGCATCGACTCCCTGGAGCAGCCATCAGCAGGGCAGTGAGCGGCGGGAGGCGCCCGGAACGCGTCGGCTTCCGCTACGTCCCGCTTTCGGAGCTCGACGGACGGAGCCACGTGGTGGTGGACGGGGCGGCTCGAGACGGCACCATCTGCACGCTCTCGCACTGGCCCGGCACCCCGACGCCTCGCCGGCTGTGGGCCGACACCTCGGCCGAGATCGTGTTGCGTGCCCTGCGGCGGCCCTGGCTCCTGCCCGAGGGGGTTGAGCTGGCCACGATCGACCACTACGACGCCGACGGCATCATCGCCTTGGGCTTGCTGGTCGTCCCCGATCTCGCTGCCGCCCACGGCGAGCTGCTGGCCGGGGCGGCACGGGCCGGAGACTTCGACGTGGTGGCAAGTCGCGACGACGGCCTTCGGTGCTTCGCCTTGGCGGCCGTTGAGCGCGGCGAAGCCGAGCGGGCCCTGGCGCTGTTGCCGGAGCTGGCCGGCCGTGTGGGTGACTTCGAGGAGCTCTGGGGCCCCGAGGCAGAGGCCTACGACCGGTCGCTCAAGATGATCGCCGATGGTGCCGTCGCCATGGAAGAGCATCGCCAGCTCGACCTGGCAGTGGCAACGGTGGATTCCAATCACCCGGATCTGTTCCGAGCGGGGTGGAACGGGTCGTCGTTGCATCGGGCGACGCTGCACAGCGCCACCTCCTGCCTGCGGGTGGCCACGGTGGTGGGAGACCGCTTCGAGCTCCGCTTCCGCTACGAGTCGTGGGTGCGGTTCATGAGCCGTCGTCCGTTGCCGAGGGTGGACCTGTCCGACCTGGCCGCAGAGCTGAGCGCGGCGGAGCGCGACGGGGGCAGGTGGGAGTTCGACGGCGCCGGCGCCATCACCCCGGCGCTGCACCGGGCCGACGACGGCCCGAGCACGCTGACGCCCGAGCGCTTCCTGAGTGACGTGTGCCGGGCGTTGGCCACCTTGGACCACGGCCCGCCCGCCTGGGACCCCCACCGGCCGATCACCGCAGCCCCTGTTGCCTGATCCCGGGACGAACGTCCATCGCCGGTGGGACCGCCGTCTCTGGGCCGGCGGCGCCCGGCAGGCAAGAGTCAAAGTTGTGGAACGGGCGTCGTGGCTCGAGTGGCGGGCCGTGGAGGTCGGTGGCCGGCCGGTCGCCTATGGGGAGGCGGGATCGGGGCCGCCGGTGGTGTTCCTCCATGGCTGGGGCCTCGATCACCGGGCCTACAAGTCGGCGCTCGGCCGTCTGGTGTCCGGCGGAATGCACGTGGTGGCTCCGGCGCTGCCGGGATGCGGAGGCAGCCAGGCCATCGAGGACGAGCGCACGAGCCTCGACGGCCTGGCTGACTGGCTGGCGGAGCTGGTCGAGACACTCGGCCTCGAACCCGTGGTGGTCATCGGCCACTCTTTCGGTGGCGCGCTGGCCATCTCCTTCGCCCATCGCCATCGCCAGCACGTACGCGCCCTCGTGCTGGTCAACTCGCTCGGGGCGTCGGCCTGGGCCCACCGAGGGGGCGTGCTGCGGTCCATGGCCGACCGGCCGCTGTGGGACTGGGGCGTGCATCTGCCCGCCGACCTGTGGCCGTTGCGACAGGTGCGACGGGTGCTTCCCGTGGTGGTGACCGAAGCCGGTGGCAACCTGCTGCGCAATCCTGCTGCGTTCTGGAAGATGGCTCGCCTCGCCCGTGGGGTCGACCTCACCGAGGAGCTGAGCGCGCTGCGCGACCGCGGTCTTCCCGTGGTGGTGCTGTGGGGAGAGCGCGACGGGCTGGTCACGCGTCACGCCTTTGAGGAGACGTGCCGGCTGCTGGGCGACCCACCGTCGGTCACGGTTGAGGGCAGCCACGCCTGGCTCATCGCCGACCCCGACGCCTTCGGAGAGGTGATGACCAACGTGGCCGGCGTCATCGGGTTGTTCGAGCCGAAGCGCCGATGGGCGCTTCGCCATCGCCCCCGCCGGACGGTGGAGAAGGCGGGCGCCTGAGGGCTACGCCGGCGGGCTGGACGGCGTCGCGCCGCCCGGCTGGCCCAGTGGGAGATCCCACAGTGGGAACCAACGGGACAAGTCGGTCTCGATGGGCAGGTCGGATCCGACCACGCTGCGGATGCGTAACTCCAGTTCGCTGTCGCGTTGCTCTTCTCCGGTGGGGGCGAACGGGTAGAAGGTGCCCCGCTTGGCCAGGTACACGAGGTACAGGGGCTTGGAGATGGCATCGGTCACGTCGGTGCTGTCGCCCGGCTTGAAGCCGAACACCGAGCACAGCAACTGGGTGCTCCAGCCGGCGTCCTCCAGCGACGAGTGCACCATGTGCGCCCGGGCCACGAGGTCGTCGATGGTGGGAGCCTCGACGATGATCCAGCGGTAACCGAAACGGTCCCCCACGTGGCGAACCGGTGGGGGACCAGGCTGACTGGGGTCGTCGTGCACGGCCAGCACCTGTTCGAGCTCCTTCTGCATCTCCTCGAAGGGCTGGCCGGCGGGGGGCTTGAAGCAGACTCCGGCCCGGCCGCTGGTGACCAGGCCAGCCGAGGCTTGCAGCGTCACCGCCGCGCTGGGCAGGGCGAACAGCGCGTCCAGATTGGCCCGGACCGGCTTGGTCCGGCCCAAGATGGTGTCGAGCAGTCCCATATGGAGGAGCGGAACGCCGGGGCCCGGGAGCCGCTCAGACGGCCGGGCCGCTCATCTCGG
>DATHCF010000377.1:0-11723 GCA_035319705.1 Acidimicrobiales bacterium
GCGCAGCTTGCGTGCATGGCCAGCAGGGCGGTCACCCCCTGGAGGCCGGCGCCGTAGCCGGCCGACGTGGGAACCGCCACTACCGGGGCGGTGGTGATGCCCGCCACCAAACTGGCCAGCGCGCCCTCCATGCCGGCCACCACCACCACGGCGTCGGCCAGGGTGAGCTCGTCGAGCGAGGCCAGCAGCCGGTGTACTCCGGCGACCCCGCAGTCGGCCACCAGCGCCGGCCGCAACCCGTAGGCCTCCAAGGCGGCACGGCACTCGGCGGCCACCGGCAGATCGGCGGTGCCGGCGGTGACGATCAGCACCCGCGCCGCACGGGCCTCGGCCTGACGCCACGCCACCAGGGACAGGGCACCGGTGGGGGTGACGACGCCGGAGGAGTCGGTGGCGAGCGCAGCGGCGATCTGGTCGCCATCGGCTCTGGTCAGAAGGACAGGGCCACCGGGCTCGGACAGCAATTCGGCGACGATGCCGGCGCACTGCTCCGGGGTCTTTCCCGGCGCGTACACCGCCTCGCCGGCGCGCTGGCGCAGCGCACGATGGTGGTCCACCCGGGCGAAGCCGAGCTCGGCGAACGGCAGCCGTCGCAGCCGAGCCACCGCGTCGTCGGGGTGGAGCACGCCGCGACGCACGTCGTCCAGCAGCTGGCGGAGCGCAGGCTCGTCCATGGCGCAACTATCCTGCCCGGCCATGTGCCCGCCTGCGACCCAAGGCCGGACCATCGCCTTCTTCGGGCCGGCAGGCACCTTCACGGAGGAGGCGCTGTTCACCCAGCCCGACTTCGCCGAGTCCGACGTGGTCCCCTTGCCCACCCTGGCCGAGGTGCTCGACGCCGTGTGCGGCGGACGGGCACAGCTGGGGTTCGTGCCCATCGAGAATTCCATCGAGGGCACCGTCAACGCCACGGTGGACAGCCTGGTCTTCGAGGTGGACCTTCTCATCCAGCGCGAGGTGGTCCTCGACGTCCACATGCAGCTGATGGCGCCCGCCGGTACGGGACTGGGCCAAGTGCTCCGGGTCCTCTCGTTCCCGCACGCCGCCGCCCAGTGCCGCAGGTTCCTGGCCGAGAAGCTGCCAGACGCCGAGGTGGTGCCCACCAATTCCACCGCCGAAGCGGCGCGCCTGGTTGGCGAGGAGAGACGACGTGACAGCGCCGCCCTGGCCCCCCTGCTGGCCGCCCGGCTCTACGGGCTCGAGGTGCTGGCCTCCGACGTGGAGGACCACCCGGACAACCAGACGCGATTCGTGGCGCTGGCCCGGACGGGGATCCCGGAACCGTCGGGGCACGACAAGACCAGCATCGTGTGCTTCCAACGGGAGGACCGGCCGGGCAGCCTGCACGCCATCTTGAGCGAGTTCTCGGCACGCGGCATCAATCTGACCAAGCTCGAGTCGAGGCCGACCAAGCGCGGTCTGGGCGAGTACTGCTTTCTCATCGACATGCAGGGCCACATCGCCGACGAAGTCGTGGCCGACTGCCTCCGGGTGCTGCACGCCGAGCAGGCAGGGGTGAAGTTCCTCGGCTCCTACCCCGCTGCCGGCGTCCACGGCGACCAGGTTCGCCAACGGGCGGGCGTCGCCTGGAGCGAAGCCGAACGCTGGATGGCATCGCTTCGCTCGCAGATCCGCCCGAGTTGAGCGCTACCCTGGCCCGTCCAGGAGGGATGGCAGAGCGGACGAATGCGAGGCTCTTGAAAAGCCTTGGCCCACAAGGCCCGTGGGTTCGAATCCCACTCCCTCCGCACCACTCCCTCCGTCCTTTGAACTGGGGATTTGTCTCCAAGCTCCTGGCAACCCTCCGGCGTACTGACTCCTCCGACTACTCCTCGGCTTCTGTCTCCCTAGTGCGAGGCTCGAAGAGCGAAGTATCCCCGGGAGTATGGCAGTCCAAGAATCAACCAGCTTGAACGGGACGTTCGCCTCTTGGACCCCGCCTTCCCGCGCAGGATGATCCCCCATGGAAGACGGCTTGTCATCTCATCGAATCGTGGTGGGCGTCGTTGCTTCGGAGGAGTCCGAGGAGGCTCTGCGATGGGCGGCTCGCTACGCCCAGTCCGTCGGAGGCCAACTGGACGTCGTGCATGTGTGGAACCTGCCTGCAGAGCACATTGGGATCGAATCGATGCCGCCACCGACCCCTCCTACCGAAACAGCGCGCGAAGCGCTGGCAAAGGTAGTCGAACGCGTGATGGGGCGCGATCCAGCTGTGCCGGTGACGACATCGGTCATGGAAGGACACGCGGCGAAAGAGCTCATCGACCGGCCAAGGGAGCGGTCCTCCTGGTGGTGGGCTGTCGTGGCCGGGGAGGGTTCGATGGCTTTCTCCTAGGCTCGGTCAGCGCGACGTGCGCAGCTCACACTCCGTGTCCGGTTGTGGTGGTTAGACCCATCTGACCCCGACGGAGTTGTCTGGAAGGAGTGCTCCCCATTGTTCCCATCCGGACGTGGAGTTGGTGAATTGACTTCCATGAATGGATGCAAGGGTCGATGTGGTCCAATGAACTCGCCCAAGCCGCTCTGGCCATCGTGACTGCCAAGCGAGCGGTGGCCCGTTCGGAGGAGGTCCACCAGCATGCTCGGGGCGTGGAGCCGCGGTGGTGACTTCAGCCCCTGGCGACACTCCACGGTGGACCAAGACAATGAGGGGTGAGGTCGCCGTTTCGTAGGGTTCTCGTCTCGCTCCTGCTGGCGGTGACGACCGTGGCCATGAACGCCTGTGCCGTGACCAAGAGCGCCATCCACCCTCGTCATCCCAGCGCGTCCACTACGACCACCACGGCTCCGATTCCCACGACGACGACTTCTCCCACGACGACGACCACTCTTGTCGAGCCTTGGACATCGGGTTGCGCCGAGCCGGTGTCAACGTGGTCCGTAGACGCCCTGTTGGAGCAGATGATCATGGTGAGCGGCCAATTCGCCGACCTGGTGGCCTCGGCCCCACAAGCCGAGGCGGGCGTGGGCGGTTTCGTCTTCTACGGCCAACCCACAGCCGACGCCGAGGCGGCGATCACGGTCGGACTGGCGGCTCTGGACTCCGACGCCACCGATGACGGCTTCGTGGCCCCGTGGATGTCAACCGACGAGGAAGGCGGGGAGGTTGCCCGCCTGGCCGACGTGGTCGGCGCTCTGCCTTCGCCGCGCCAGATGGCCGCTCAGTGGACCCCGGGGCAGGTGGAGGCGGCGATGGCCACAAACGGCGCTGCCATGCGAGCGCTCGGCATGACGATGGACCTCGCCCCGGTCCTCGATGTCGCCAGCCCCACCGACACCATCGCCGACGAGAACGACCGCTCCTTCAGCGACGATCCCCAGACGGTGGCCTCCTACGGCATCGCCTACGCCGACGGCCTGCGGTCGGCGGGAATCGTGGCCGTGGCCAAGCACTTCCCCGGCCTCGGCCGCGCCAACGCTGACACCGACCTCGGCCCGGCCACCGACCCCCCTCTGTCGCAACTCGAGAGCGATGACCTCATCCCCTTCGAGGGCGCCATCTCCAGCGGCATCCCCGTGGTCATGGTCGGACATCCCATCGTCCCCGGCCTCACCAACGGGCTCCCGGCCAGCCTGTCTCCTGCCACCTATG
Source organism: Acidimicrobiales bacterium (assembly GCA_035319705.1). Taxonomy (GTDB): domain Bacteria; phylum Actinomycetota; class Acidimicrobiia; order Acidimicrobiales; family UBA8190; genus UBA8190. Next base: position 3,593 of record DATHCF010000377.1, read on the forward strand.
CACTTCTTCGCCAGACCCTCCACTTCACCGGCGTGGCCTTGACCGACTCGCTCGGGGCCGGAGCCATCTCGGCAGCGGGCTATTCCGAGCAGTCGGCCGCCGTGGCCGCCGTGGAGGCAGGAGCGGACATGGTGATGATCGACGTCTCCTCATGGACGGACACCCTCCACGCCCTCGAGCAGGCGGTGAGCAGTGGAGCCCTTCCCCTGTCGAGCGTCGATGCTTCGGTTTCGCGCATCCTGTCGGCAAAAGGGGTTGCTCGCTGTGCTTCGTGACTACGACGGTTCCTTCCTGCCGCACCGAAATTGGCGAGCGGCTGCACGCGAATCGACTCTTGCACGAATGCGTCCCAGGACAACGCGAATGCACGTTCGTCCACCAGATTGGCGTCTCAGCCCCACAAAAGGCTCGGGTGGACGAAAATGACCTGCGGAGCACGCTGGGCCATCAGTCGGTACTATTCGAAAGCGGAGACAACGTGGTCGTCATCGCAGCCCAGAGCGTCTGGTCGGCCTCGGAATTTGTCTCCGTGGAGCGCACAAGGATGTGGAAGATGCGTCCTGGCGCGAGGCCGCCGAAGACTCAATCCGCCGCCTTCGCTCGCTGAATCCCACCCTGGCGTATTCCAGCCACGACTGGGAGGTACTCCGCCCTTAGGAGAGCAGCGAGATTCCCTGTGCGGGCGGCACGCTGCTAGGTATACCGACCGGGATTGCTCGGGAGTGGGTCGAAACAGCCCCCACGCTGGCGGACACTGGCGGCATGTCAACCATTACCTGGTGCGGGTGCCCGCAGGAAATACAAGCGTTTGGGTTGCCGTCAAGGGTGTCACCGGTAGATAAACCACACGCCGGCCGACGTCCCCGTATCGGTGGTTATCGTCACCTGCACGTGGGAGTTGGCGCCCCGCTGGGCGGGCACAGTGGCCGTGCACGACGTGGAGCTCGAGCACGACGTCGGCGCCATGACTCCCCCAAACGAGGCGACGATCTGGCCGTTGGCGCTCAAGAAGTCGGTGCCGCTGATCAGCACGCTCTGGCCGGGTGAGCCGGTCGATGGGGTAAGCGAGGAGATTGTAGGCGGGCTGCTTCCGGAAGCCGGCGCCGTGGTGCCAGGCGACGACGTTGTCGAGGTGGTGGTCGAGCGGGCGCTGGGAGCAGGGACCCGGGACTTGGTCAGACTCACGGCCACGGTCACCGCCGCCAGCACGACCACCACGACGGCCAAGGTCCAGAGCCCGGCCACCCACAATCGCTGCCGACGTCTGGCAGCACGCAGGCGGTGCGCTGTGTTGGTTGGGTTCGGAGCGTCGAAGACCTCTATCCAAGGGTCGTGTCGAACCAAAGTCGCCTTCAGCCTGGCGTCGGCTCGCCGGTCAAGGCGCCGATCGACTGACGAACCTGTTGGGCCAGCGCCACTTGGGCGGCAAAGTCGTCGCCACGGGGCAGCTGCGGCTGGCCAATGACGACCTCGACGCGTCCTCGCCGAGGCCTGGAGCTCCCCGGACGCAACACTGCCCGCGTCCCGTTGATGCCAACGGGGACGACCGGGCATCGCGCTCGGACCGCCACCGTGAAGGCACCGAGGTGGAAGTGACGGAGCCCGCCGCCGACGGTCATGGAACCCTCGGGGAACACAGTCAGGCGTGCTCCGCTCCGCACCAGCTCCACCAGGCGCCCCACGTCCCGCTCGCTTTCCTCCGGCTGACCTCGGTGGACGAACACGCAACCGAGCCGGCGCAGGAAGGTCCCGATGAGGCGCTTGCGTTCGAAGTCGGTGCTGGAGACGAACACGACTGGGTCGGGCATAGCCAGAATGAGCACCAGACCGTCGACGAAGCTTGGATGGTTCGAGCAGATGACGGCCGACGAGAGGCCCTGAGGCAGAGCGCCATCGACGCCGAGCTCGACTCCGGCCGCCCGGCGAAGGGCGCGCCCAGCTACCCGGGTGAGGCGCCAGCGGAACCGGCGGCTCGAGGGTAGAAGCATGGCCAGCCACAGGGATCCGCCGATCACCGCCACTAGGGCCCATGCCCACGCCGCGTAGGCGAGTCCCCCGGTATCGGCCACCAGCCGACGGGAGGTGGGCAGCAAGCCCGACCAGGCGAAGCGGGCCAGCTGGAGCAGCACCGGGGCCGGACGCCGGCCGAGGGCCCCGGCCAGATAGGAGTCGCGGGTGGCGCTGCGGCGGATCTTCCCGCTGGCCGTCCGCACGATAGCCCCGGGCGGCACCAACACCACGGTGTCGGGAGCAATCCCGACAAGCTCGAGCGAACGGCCGGCGACCGCGGCCCGGAGGGCCTCTTCGTCGTCGGGGGTTCGAGGCTCGGCCTCGACTACCACCACCAGCCGTTCGGTGCCACGCGCCGCATCGGCCACTCCGAAGACGGCCACCGCGTCGGGCCGCAGGCCGGGAAGCTCGGCCAGCGTCTGCTCGAGTTCCTCGGGGTGCAGATTCCGGCCGGCCCTGATCACCAGGTCCTTCACCCGACCGGTGAGGATCAGCTCGCCGTCGGCCAGGTATCCGCTGTCGCCGGTGTCCAGCCAGTCCCCGTCCCACAGCTTCCGGTTGGCTACCTCGTTGGCGAAGTAGCCGGCTGTGGCCGACGGACCGCGCAGCTCCACTCGTCCTTGGTGGCGCTCGGGCAGGACAGTGCCGCGGTCGTCGACCACCCGCAGCTCGTAGCCGGGGAGCGGCACCCCGCAGCTCACCAGCGACAGCGTCTTCGGATCGCCCTTTGCCGTCGGCGCGGCCAGGCCGTTCTGCTCGAGGCCGGCCACCAAGACGGTGTCGACGCGCGGCTGCCGTCCGACTGGGGTGAAGGCGACCCCGACTCCGACCTCGGCCAGGCCGTAGGCCGGGCACATGGCCTCGGGGCGAAACCCGCGCGGGCCGAAGCGCGTGGCGAAGCGCTCGATTGTGGAAGCGCTCACTGGCTCCGATCCGTTGAAGGTGAGCCGCCACGACGACAGGTCCAAGGCGGCAAGCTCGGCGTCGCTCACACGCTCGGTGCAGCTCTCGTAGGCAAAGTTGGGAGCGGCCGACAGCGTCCCGGAATACTCCGTGACGGCCTCCAGCCACCTGGCCGGCCGGGCCAGGAACTCAAGAGGCGACATGACGACTAGCAGCATCCCGAAGTAGAGACTGGCCGCGTGCCAGGCGCCGATGAGCCCCATGTCGTGGTACAGCGGAAGCCAGGACACGAAGACATCGGCGCTATCCACCCTGGCCGCTTCACCCATGGCGCGGATGTTGGCCAGCAGCTGGCGGTGGGTGAGGACGACACCCTTAGGATCGCCGGTGCTGCCTGAGGTGTACTGGATGAGCGCCATGTCGTCGGATGCCGGCGTGGGGAGGGATACACCAGCGCCGTCCAACGATGAGAGCATCGACGGAGTTCGAATTGAGCGCAGGGTGCGGAGCTGGGCCCGCAGCAAGCGTGCCGCCAAAAGCGCTTCGGGGACGGTGACGAGAACGCTGGCGCCGGCGTTCTCGAGCAGCAACGCCTGGCGTCGCAGGTGCTCTTCGAGCACCGACAGCCGAGCAGGAGGGTAGATGGGCACCGGCACTCCACCGGCCATGAGGACTCCCATGGACACGACGAAGTAGTCCCTACAGGTAGGCAGCATGATGGCCACCCGGCTGGCCGGCTCGAGCCCGTCGACCAGCAGCGCCCGGGCGCAGGCTCTGGACTCCGACTCGAGGGTGCCATAAGTCAGGTCCTCGGGCGGGGCAGCCCCTTCGCCGAGCAGGCGTATGCCGACCATGTCCGGGTGGGTCTCGGCATGCCAAGCCAAGGCCTCGACAAGAGTGCCGGCGTCTTCGGCCCATTGAGAACCGGGCACTCGCCGCAGGGGCCGGGACGAAGCTAGGCCTGGCGTCTCTGAAGTTCCAACCGATCCGGGGCGCACCTCGGACATGGCCTCGGGCCGACGCGCCTCGAGTACGGCCTCGAGCCAGTCGGCCGGAGTCCGGGCCCTGGCCAAGACCGAAGAGGGGAACTGTACGCCGAAGGCGTGCTCCAAGCGGTCTTGCAACTCGACCACGCTCAGGCTGTCGAGGCCGAACTCCTGGGACAGGTCGCTGTCCCAACGCAGGCGGGCGGCCCCACCCACTGCCAGTTCGGCCAGCAACGCACCGATCTCGTGCCACAGACGATCCGCCTCGGGCACCCGAGCCAACTCGTGCAGTTGGGCCACGTTTCCAGCGTCGGCGCCGGCCGGCGAAAGAGCCAGGGCCGAAGGTCAAGGCCTGGCCTGCCGACGCGTGCTACCGGCCTGCTCTCGCCGTTCCTCAGCTCAGAGTTGCCCACCGCAGCAGTGCCGCAGGACGACTCCGAAGGAGCGTCCCGCAGGAGCCGTGTCGTGGACAGGGGCGATCCTGTCCGTACTGCGAGAGCCGGAATGGCCGTCGTACTTTACTTCGACCTGAAAAGTCGATGTAGGCACCACTCGCTCCCTGCCCCTGAGTGATGGCCAGGGGCCTACCTGTGCTCCGATCCCGCCCAGGGCAGCCAGCTCCTCGTCGACCTTGGTCTCGCCATAGCCACGATCGGCGGTGACGGCCCTGGGGGCCTGGCCGCACAGTTCGACGAGGCGAGCTAGGCCGGAGCGAGCAGCGGGGCGTCGGGCGGGTTGCCGATCATGACCTCAGTGGTCGAGCACGATCCCATCGGTGTTGTCGAGCACCTGGGCCTTGTAGCCGAACTCGACGGGACGACCGATCCGCCCCTTTCTGATAGGGCGGGCGTCGACATCGTGCAGCGACACCCCCTCGTAGATCCGTCTGGCATCGTGCCCGACACCCGGAGCTTCGTCTGGGCGACCACCTGTTCGAGCACCCTGATCGTCGCCTCGAGGTCGTCGACAAGGGCCTTGGCCCTCCCCGAGGCCCCGATCCCGGCGCGTCGCAGCGAGCGCCGGGCATTCTTGGCCACGACCTGGGCTTCTTTGACCGAGACCCAGGCGATGCCGAGAACGTGGTCTGGGCGGTTCTTGACACGAGAATCGGCCGTCCCGGTCGTTGGCATGGGCGCGTCGGTTTGGCGTATGGCACGACCAGACGCCGCAGCGCTCGCTACCCAGGTTCAGGAGCGCCGCGCCCGTGTGCCTCGTCCCAGTGTTCGGCAAGGCCTCGCAAGGCTCGATCCACAGCTCGGAATGACGCACGGCTTGTCATTGCGCATGCGCTGCAGAACCATGACCATCGACCGCTTTCGATGGCGCTATAGGCGTCGAGTCTGCCGAGGACCTCCGTACCATCTGGTCCGATTACATCGACCCGGCTCCAGAGCAGGACTTCGGGAGTCTCCATTCGTACATTTTCGCGAACGGGATGCGTTACCGAGGGCGAGCCCGGGAAGAGATCGTGCGGACTCGAGCCCGGCGCCCTGGGGCCAAAGAACGGCGAGACGATCGTTGTTTTCAGATCGCCAATCAGGCGCTCAGGCTCAAATCATTGCCTGAGCGCTCACCTCTTTGGATGGGGGTTCTCGGAATCCAGATTGGACTACACCTTGGACTACAACTCCCGGCAAAACGTCGCGAAGACCGGCTAAGCCTGGGAACGTTCGAGCAGGTGGAGGCCTATTTCGGCAAACGCCCGCCAGTAGTGGCATTGCTCAGGCCCCTCTTGAAAGGCCTTGGCCCACAAGGCCCGTGGGTTCGAATCCCACTCCCTCCGCTTATGCTTGAACCACCATGAACACCTCCGGTCAATCGGTCATTTGCGTGACGGATCGATCGACCAGGGAATGCGTCTCTTTCAAACCCCCTCACGGGGAACCCCTGACTTCAATCTCGTTCACGGGTTCCCCAGGGCCGGGCAGTAACCCTTGCGGGGACAACGTACTCGGCCCGGTAGTCACCCGGCTTCGTGACTAGGCCTGAGATCCGATCGTCGAGCTCGTTGCCCTCCTTCCCGACATAATGCGGTGGGGTGCAGGCTTCCAATGGCGTACGAACGAACGCCTATCGTCGTGGTCGCCACCATGCAATCGCTAGGGCTAAAGCAATTCCCCACGGTAGCAAACCGATTAGATCCCACCCAGAGATGCTCGACTGCATGTAAACGAAATGGTGATGCCAAAGAAGCAGTAACGCCCGAGGTAAGACCCGGACTTCTGTGACGGGTACATACGCGTCGTGCGGGAGGCGGGCAAGTCGATCCGCCAGGTGGCTCAGGACCTCGCGATAAACCCCGGGACCCTGGCCCACTGGGTCACCAAGGACAAGATCGCCCGGGAGGAGAAGATCGATCCCCGCCACCTGGACCCGTCAGGTCTGAGCGGGTCTGGTCAAGCAGCTCGAACATGAGAACGAGGAGCTGCGCATGGAGCGTAATGTGCTCAGGCGATCCGTGGTCCTCTGGGTCAAAGAGGCGACACAGCGATGATCGTGGCATCGTTCATCGCCTCCCGGAGGGCCGAGCACGGATCCCCCACGCCAAGTGCTGTCGGAATCCTTGGTTCTAAAGTGGCACGACCGCCCGCCTACCACCGCGCGTCCAGCTGCTTCAAAGAGTCGAGGAACGCTTGTTCGACCTCGGTCAGTTCCACGAACTCAATTCCCACCCGTATAGTGTCGCCTTCGGTTTCGCTACCGTGTCTTGTCTCACCTACAAGCCGCAGGTTCACGAAGACGCGCCGACCACCCTCGACCTCGGAAACAGTCGTGTCCATGAGATCGAGGCCCGCTCCGGCACTCGAGATGTCGAGGACGCGACAATCTCGCCAACGTTGCACAGGGTCCCCTTCGATCAGGTATGACCCTTCCCAGTCGACAAACTGACGAGGAATGAGCCGGCGCCTTTGGTGCTCCATGTCGGGAAGCTCGCTCATCGCTATGGCAGCCTTTCTCAAGTGTGGCCGGACTCGGTCATCGACCGACTGGGAGACCCAAAGGAGGGAGACCATAAAACGGGCCAAGACGGCTTAACTGTGCGTTTGCAATTGCCTGAGATCGCTTCTGTTCTTGTCGTCGGTGTGATCGGTCTCACCGAGCACACCGGGACCCTCGACTCTCTCGGCTGCAAAGTTAGGCAACGAGGCTTCTTGTCTACGGAGCCTACGGGTTCGCGGCCGAGTGGATCGGTAGAAGATGGTTGCCAGGCCCCCCAGCATGAGCAGGTCGCCGAAACTCACCACCTCTTCGAGCAGAGGGATTGGGATCCGGTCGGCAAGCCAGCTGAGTGAGGTATTGGCAGTCATCGTCGTGTGTTTGAAGAGAAAACCATTGGCCAAGTTGGTGTGCGCTGACCGGCCCGAGATGACAAGAGCATGAACGTCCACCGGCATACCCCGGTTGGCAGCAATGACGATCGTGTTAGCGAGAATCCCCGCAAGCAACAGAGCCAGGCCCAGCTTGGTGCCGAGGACGCCGAAATTCTCGACGGTCCATGCCAGTACGAGGCTGCAACAGATCAATACCAGTACCCACCTCGTGGCTGTAGGCAGCCAGCCGAGCGAGAGCTGGATGGCCACTGCGGCGACGAGCAGCGGCCATCTTCGAAGCCGTAAGTGGACGACCGCGGCCAGACGTCCGCCGCGCCACAGGCCGACGCCCGTCCCCAACACCACCGCCACCAGGAATGACGACGTCTTGCCTCCCGGGGTTCCTCAACTTCCCCTACAAGAGCAGTCCGATGGCGCTCTGATACATGACGGCGTATCAACAGCCCATTTCGTGGCTCTGGTTACCCGTCGGCGGCGAACGACTGCCGGGTTAGGAGTACAGCCATGAAGATGAGCCATATCGCAAAGGTCGGGACGATCCTCTTGGCTCTGGCGGGTGTTTGGTTGGTGGCCGGCGCCCCGGTCTACTCACCTTTCTGACCTGCCTCACACTTCGGGTGCCGGCGGCTCCCGGGAGCGTTGCCTCCGAGGGCCGCCGGTCCTAGAGTGTCGAGCGGTGGAGGAGATCGAGATCCTCGTTTCGCGCGCCGCACAGGGCGACGCCGAGGCCTGGTCTGGCCTGATCGAGCGCTTCGGGGGATTGATCTGGCACATCGCCCGGTGCGCTGGCCTCGATCTCCCCGACGCAGCAGACGTCAGCCAGACGACGTGGCTCCGGTTCGCCGAGAATTTGTGCACACTGCGGGAACCGGGACGAGCCGGCGCATGGCTTGCCACCAC
>DATHCF010000378.1:0-6732 GCA_035319705.1 Acidimicrobiales bacterium
CATGCCGCCTCTTCCACCGCCGGTGCCGAGGCGCCGGCCCATCTGCGACAGCTGGATGCTGCCGTAGGTGACGAGGACCACCTCGGCCACCCCTGCTTCCACGGCGTGGGCGGCGTGCTCCACCAGCACCTCGAAGGACGCTCCACCGGCGTGGGTCTCGTCGAAGTACGTGGGCTGGAGCCCCAGGTACTCGGCCATGCCCACGGCGTACATGGGGAAGAAGCCCACGGTGGCCAAGCCGTCGATCTCGGCCCAGCCGAGTCCGGCATCGTCCAGGGCGCGTTGGGCGGCTTGGGCGTGCACGGCGTGCTCGGACATGCCGGGAAGGTTCGGGTAGTCGGAGGTGGCGACACCGGCGATCACCGCCCTGCGTCCTTCCGCCACCGGCGCGCTCAACTGGGCACCGGCCGGAAACGCGGGAGCGTCAGCTCCGGAGAGACGTCCTCCCACACCACCTGTACCGCCATGTCGATGTCGACGTCCTCGGGATCGCAGTCGACCACGTTCGACACGATTCGTGTCCCGCCGCCACCGTCCGGCTCGATCACCGCCACCACGTAGGGCACGGTGGCGGCCAGCGACGGCGCAAAGGCCTGGCGTACCACGCTGTAGGTGTAGACCCGTCCGGTGCCGGGCAGCTCGGCCCATTCGGACGAGGCCGAACGGCACGAGGGGCAGACGGGTCCGGGTGGATGCCGGAAGGTGCCGCACTCGAGGCAGCGCTGGACCACCAGGCGGTGGGCGAGACACGCCTCCCACCAGCCCGCCGTCTCGGCGCTGGCGGCCGGCAGCGGCATGTCGTCGGGGAAGAAACGCCGGCGGTCGGTGCCGTTGCTCATGGCCGGATGGCGCGCACGGCGGGCGTGCTCATGGCCGGCCCAGCACCAGGGCGCTGGTGGGGACGCCGGCGGCGCTGGTCACGAGCGCCGTCTCCGCCCCGTCCACCTGGCAGGCCGACTGGCCGCGCAACTGGCGCACCGCCTCCACCACGTGATTGAGGCCGTGCACGTAGGCCTCCGACAGCGATCCGCCGTGGGTGTTCATGGGCAGCGACCCATCCGGCCAGGCGATGGCGCCGGAGGCGACGAAAGGGCCACCTTCGCCCGGTTTGCAGAAGCCGAAGTCCTCCAATGCGCAGACCACCATGCCGGTGAAGTGGTCGTAGACCTCGGCGACGTCCACGTCTTCGGGATCCAGACCCGCCCGCTCCCAGAGCCGCTCAGCCACCTGGCGTGCGCCGGCGCTCGAGTAGTCGTCGTCGGGCATGGAGACGTTCGAGTACTGGCCGTGCCCGAAGCCGCGCAACGTCCCCTGCGCACTGGCGAGAACCTCCACCGGAGCAGAACGTGCATCGGCCGCTCGCTCGGGCGTGGTCACCACCACTGCGCAGGCCCCATCGGTCTCGAGGCAGCAGTCGAACAGGCGGAACGGATCCGACACCGGTCGCGAGGCCAGGTAGTCGTCCAAGGTCATCGGCCGCCCGTACATGACGGCGCGACGGTTGCGTTGCGCGTGGGCCCGCGTCGTCACCGCCACCGCTCCGAACTGCTCGGGCGTGGTGCCGTAGCGGTGCATGTGCCGGCGCGCCACCATGGCGTAGGCGATGGGCGGCCCGAACATGCCGAAGGGCATGGTGAAGGCCACGTGCGCCTCGAGCAGGCTCCTGGCCCGCCGGACCCCCGGCGTCCTCGGCGTCCGCCCGCCGCCGGAGCCAGCCGAGCGGCCGGCGTCACCCGGGACAGCCGAGCCTGCCTCCCCCGAACTGCTGCTCTCGCCCGAGCCGCCCCACGCCGGCGGCTGGTTGCCCGGTCCGCGGCCGAACCGGCGGAACTGCCCCTGGCACAGAGAGCGGTAGACGACCACCACCTCGGCCTGGCCGGTCTCCACGGCCATGGCCGCGTTGGCCACCGCCGCGCAGGCGCCGCCCCCGCCCGGCAGCCACGACATGGTGGCGTAGCGGAGCTCGGCGATCCCCAGGTCCGCCGCCATGAAGACGGCAGCGTTGCGGTCGTCGGCGAAGCTGGCCAGACCGTCCACGTCCTCGACGGCGAACCCCGCGTCCTCCACCGCCGCCAGCACCGCCCGGACGGCCAGCTGGTACTCGCTGGCATCGGTGATGCCGCCCCACTTGGCGTACGCCGTCTCTCCCACCCCGGCGATGCACGCCCTTCGAGCCGGCACGGGGCGCCACGATAACGTGGTTCTCCGACACGCGTGTCAGGGTTCTGGGTGACGCGGCGACCCGGGAGGGTGCCATGGGAACTTCCACCATCGACGACCTCATCCTGGTGAGCGTGGACGACCACGTGGTCGAGCCACCCGACATGTTCGACGGGCGCCTGCCGGCTCGCTTCGCCGAGGAGGCCCCCGTGGTCACCCGGCGCGACGACGGCACCGAGATCTGGCGCTTCGACGGCAAGGAAGCGACCAACATCGGGCTCAACGCCGTGGCCGGCCGGCCGGTGGAGGAGTACGGCATCGAGCCGACGTCCTTCGCCGAGATCCGCTCGGGGTGCTACGACATCCACGACCGCGTGCGCGACATGGACGCCAACGGGGTGATCGGGTCCATGTGCTTCCCCTCGTTCCCGAACCTGTGCGGCCAGCTCTTCTCCAAGGCCAAGGACCCCACCCTCGGGCTGGCCGTGCTGCAGGCCTACAACGACTGGCACATCGACGAGTGGTGCGGCACCTACCCGGGCCGGTTCATCCCCCTCGCCCTGCCGCCCATCTGGGACCCGCAGTCCATGGCCGAGGAGGTCCACCGGGTGGCGGCCAAGGGATGTCACGCAGTGTCCTTCTCGGAGAACCCGGCCAAGTTGAAGCTGCCGAGCTTCCACAGCGACCACTGGGATCCCTTCTGGGGCGCATGCTCGGAGGAGGGGACGATCGTCTGTCTGCACATCGGGTCCTCGTCGACGCTGGTGGTGACCGCCGCCGACGCCCCCATCGACGTGCTCATGGGCTTGCAGCCGGTGAACATCATCCAGTGCGCCGCCGATCTGCTGTTCTCGCCGGTGTTGCGCAAGTTCCCGGCGCTGAAGGTGGCGCTGTCAGAAGGCGGGATCGGGTGGATCCCCTACTTCCTCGACCGCATGGACTGGACCTACAACCGCCACCACCGCTGGACCGGCCAGGACTTCGCCGGCCGACTGCCGAGCGAGGTCTTCAGAGAGCGCATCGTCACCTGCTTCATCGACGACCCGTCCGGCGTGGAGCTGCGCCATCGAGTGGGCATCGACGGCATCTGCTGGGAGGCCGACTATCCCCATTCGGACTCCACCTGGCCGTCCTCGCCCGAGATGCTGTGGGCACAGGTGGCCGGGCTGCCCGACGACGAGATCGCCAAGATCACCCACGAGAACGCCCTGCGCCACTACCGCTTCGATCCTTTCGCCCATCGCCCCAAGGACGCGTGCACGGTGGGGGCGCTGCGGGCCGGGGCTCGTGACGTGGACACGACGCCCCGCCCGGCTGCCGGGGCCGCCGTCGCCGGCAGTGCGCGACAGCGTCACACCCGGGCCAGCGACCTGCTGCAGCCCGGCATCGCGGGCAAACGTTGAGGAATCTGTCACCGAGGACCGGCGCGTCGTCGCCGGCCGGTTTCGCCACGAGTCGGGCCGGATAGGGGGCGAATGTGGAGGACGAGTGGATGTTCGAGGTACTGGGCGCGGTCGGCGCCTGGCTCGAGGAGCGGCCACCGGGGACACTTCGTCTCTTCTACCGGGTCCCCCCGGACATGTCGCTGCCGCCGGTCGCCGCCGAAGGCATCCCGGTGGAGGAGAGCCCGGACATCGGCCCGGAGATGACAGCTGTCGATGCGGCCGACGTGGTCGAGCTGCGCCTGTCGCGTCACTACGCCGTCAAGCGCATCGAGGACCGGCCGGTGAGCGGAGTGATCGCCGAGTGGGCGCTGAGCGAACGGTCGGCCAGCCCCGGTCTCGATCAACCCGAGACCTGACCGGTCGCGCCGTCAGGCGATCCCGTCGCGCACGAAGGCCTCGTCGTCCGGCTCCTCGCGATCGTGTGGGCGGCTCTCCCAGGTGTCGAGGCAGCTTTCGGAGCAGAACAGCAGGCGCCGGGCTCTGCCCTCCGGGCGCCACGCCGCGGCAGTGGACTCGACGAGAGGGATGCCGCACACCGGATCCCGGTTGCCCGGGCCCGGGCAGTGCAGGGTGAGCTCCACCACCTCCACTGCCGGCGTGATTCCCCGCACGGCGGCGGGTGGTGAGGCGTCGGCCTTGGCCCACGCCGGGATGTGCGGCACCACGCCGTGATCGGCCAAGAGCTGGCCGCCGGATGCCAAGTCGCACAGCCGGGCGGCCAGGTTGACGGCGTGACCGATGTAGTCGTCGCCCTCGAGCAGGATCACCGGGCCGGAGGTGACGCCACACTTGAGCTCGACGCCCTCGCTCAGGAGCTCCGAGGCGCACATGGCTTCCAGCGCCGCGCTCACCACCGGGGAGGCGTCGACGCCGACCAGCATGGCCCCGTCACCCAGCCACTTGGCGATGCGCACCGCCCGCCTCGAGCAGATGCGGCGCAGAGCCGAACGGAACAGGGTGACGACCTCCACCGACCGCTCGTCGCCCTGGGTGGCGGTCAGGGCGGTGAAGCCCGACACGTCGAGGAAGGCGAACGTCCGCCGCACCCTCACGGGGACCATGGTCCCACGGCGCCCCGGACAACGCCCAATCCCGGGAGCGTCTAACCCGCCGGCGCCAGAGCGCGGCAGGTGGCGGCCGCCTGCTCGACGAGGGCGCGCCGTCCCACCGCCGTGGTGGCGCCCACCAGGTCGAAGCCGTGCACGGTGCCCGGGTAGAGGTGCAGTTCGGTAGGCACGCCGGCTTCCACCAGCCGCCGCGCGTAGTCGATCCCCTCGTCGCGCAGTACGTCGTGCTCGGCCACCATCGCGTAGGCGGGCGGCAGCCCGGAGAGATCGTCTGCGCGGGCCGGCGCGCTGAAGGCAGTGGCCGGACTTCCGGCCAGGTAGTGCGCCCAGGCGTCTTGCGCGGCTCGGCGGCCGAACAGCGCTGCGGTCGGCATCTGCATCGAGGGCGTGTCGAGACGGTCGTCGAGCATGGGGTAGACGAGCATCTGCCAGCACAGCGCCGGGCCACCCTGGTCCCGCGCCGCCAGGGCCAGCGATGCCGCCAGACCGGCCCCGGCGCTTCCGCCACCCACGCCGATACGGGAAAGGTCGACGCCCAGCGTCTCGGCTTCGGCGGCCAGCCATCGCAGGGCGGCCAACGCGTCCTCCAGGTCGGCCGGGAACGGCTCCTCGGGGGCGAGGGCGTAGTCCACCGACACGACCAGGCAGCGGCCTTCTGCGGCCAGCCGCAGACAGCGCGGCTCCTCGACGTAGACGTCGCCGAGCACGTGGGCGCCCCCGTGGAAGAACAGCAGCGCCCCGCCGTCCGCCTCGGCCGGCCGGTAGAGACGTACCAGGAGCTCTCTATCCGGAGTACGGCCGGCGATGTCGATGTTCTCGGTGTGCACGCGGGCATCGGTGGCCAGCCGCGTCCCCAGGGCCGCCATCATGGCGTTGGTATCGCGAAGCGCATGGATGAGGTCGATGTCGTCCAAGCGGACTTCGCCGCCGATCGGCCCCAGGGCGGCGAGGGCCGAGATCAATTCGGGATCGATCCCGGTGAGCGACAGATCGCTCGACGTCGGCGCGCTGGTCACGAGCGGAACTCCGGGATCACCTCGGTGCCCATGAGCTCGATGGTCTGCATGACGTCCTCGTGCGGGATCCGATAGGGGTTGACGAGGCACAGCAGCAGGTCGATCCCGGCCTCCTCGTAGCGGCGACAGGTGCGGATGCAGTCGGCGGGGGTCCCCACCACCGCCGCATCCGATTCGACCAGGTACTCCATGGAGAGCAGGTCGAGCAATCCCTCCTCGTCGGTCTTCTGCAGCTCCGCCGCGTACGCATAGGAGCCGAGGTCCTGCCCGCGCTCGGCCATCTATCCGGCCATAGTGGCGATCTGCCGGGCGCCGGCGGCGGGGTAGTGCTCGAAGGATTCCCGCGCCGTGTCGAGGGCCTGTTGGCGATCGGGAGCGCACAGCGTCATGGTGAAGGTGGCCGCGTTGTCGTTGACGAAGGCCCCGAGCGGCTCGGTGCAGCCCCGCACCGCCTGCCGGTAGATGTCCACCTTGGCCTTCACCTCTTCAGGGGGCACCCCGACGGCGAACGAGCAGAGCCCCAGGCCGAGCGAGCCGACCTGACGGTGCCCCTCTTCGCTGCTCGTCGCCCCCCACATGGGCGGGTGCGGCTTCTGCAGCGGCTTGGGCAGGACCCGGCGCCTGGGCATCTGCCAGTACCGGCCGTCGAGCTCGATCTCGTCGTTGGTCCAGCACGCCACCACGTGACGGATGGCTTCCTGCCACATGGCGCGGGTCTCGGCCGGATCGATGCCAAATCCCTCGAGCTCGGCACGGGTGGCGGAGCGGCCCGTGCCGAAGTCGACGCGCCCGTCGGACAGCAGGTCCAGCACCGCCACGGACTCGGCGGTGCGCACGGGATGGTTGTAGGGCTTGGGCATGAGCCGGACGCCGTAGCCGAGACGGATGCGCGAGGTGCGCGCAGCGATGGCCCCGTAGAGCACCTCGGGGTTCGAACAGTGCGAGAACTCGGAGAGAAAGTGGTGCTCGACCGTCCACAGCGCGTCCCAGCCGAAGCGCTCGGCGGCCACGGCCTGCTCGAGCACGTTCTTGTAGGCCAGGTGT
>DATHCF010000379.1:0-6775 GCA_035319705.1 Acidimicrobiales bacterium
CGCACGGGGAAGTGGTCCGAGCCACGTGCCGGGACCACTTCGGCGCCGAGGACCTGCACGGCCGAGGTGACCAGGATGTGGTCGATCTGGAACACCGGCCGCCACGACGGCCAGCTGGGTCCCGACACCGCCCGCGACCAGCCGTGCATGGCCAGGCTCACCATCGGGCCCCACATGTTCATGTCGCCCATGAGCACTGCCGGTGCGCCGGGGTCGGACAGCACCCGCCGCAGGTGGCGCAGCTGGAGCAGCGAGCCCTGGCGGAGATGCGACAAGTGCGTGCCCGTCACCACCAACGGCGACGACGAATCCCCCTTGACCATGGCTCGCAGTGCCAGGCGCCGGACGCGCTCGCCACCCGGACGTGGCAGGTGCAGGACCTCCGCCTCACCGGCGCCCAGGCGGTCGAGCAGGGCCAGGCCGGTGGCGCCGCGCCGGCCCCGGCGGCGGTGGTCCGACGACCGCCGGTTACGGCCGAAGTCGATGCACATCCCGACCCCGCCGCGGGCCCGGTACACGGGTCCCCAGCCGTCACCCGCGCCGGCTGGTGCGGGGAACTGCCGGGCCGGAGCCATCGACGCCGAGGTCATCCTGTATCCGAGGGCGGCGGCCACCTGCTCGGCCGTGCCCTGGCCCTCGAGCGGGGTCCAGGTCTCCTGGAGAACCAGCACGTCGGCGTCGAGGGCGCGGCAGATCTCGACCACGTCGAAGGGACGTCCCCAGCCGTCGACCCCCCCGTGGACGTTGAAGCTGGCCACGGACACCTCGAGCACGGCGGCAGGCTATCGGCGTCTCAATCGGCCCCCCTCGCGTGCCGATACACCTGCGGTGGAGCGCCCCCGCGGCCACAGTGAAGTTCGAGACCCCGGTGGCGCCATGCACTGTGTCGAGGTCGCCCAGGTCATCTCTCCGCAGCAGGTCGCCGGATTCTCCGCCGTGCTGTGGGGCGTCGGGTTCCTCGTCGGGCTCTTGGCGCTGCTGCTGCCCCACGGCCCATCGGTGCAGGAGGCGGGGTGGGGCGCGGTCGACGGCTTCGCCGGTGTGGCGGCGGTATGGACCTTCCGCCATCGTGATTTCGCCCGGAGGCGGCCCAACTTCGCCACGTCGCTGCTGGCGCTGGCCGCGGTCGACCTCGCCATGCTGTTCGCCCACCACGGCCCGGTCATGGTGGCCGCCGGTGGGTTGTTCGTCCTGCCGACGATCTTCGCCGCCTCCTTCTACTCGAGCCGCGCCTTCCTGCTCTATCTGGGCGCCCAGACCATCAGCTCCGCTGTCGTCATGTTCGCGTCCGGTGTGCCGGGGGCGTCGGCCGGGTGGGCGCTGGTGGTGGGGCCGACGACGGTGGTGGGGGTGGTGGTGCACCTGTTGGGGCAGGCGCTCAAGCAGGCGGCGGTCACCGACCCGCTCACCGGATTGGCCAACCGGCGGGCGTTCGAGGCGGTGACGGCACACGAGCTGGCCCGCTGCGCGCGGCTCGGCCACCCGCTCAGCCTGGTGGTCATCGACCTGGACCACTTCAAGGACGTGAACGACTCCCACGGCCATCAGTACGGCGACCGGCTCCTGGCCGAGGTGACGAGGGCATGGACGACGCAGCTGCGCGAAAGCGACGTCCTCGCCCGGGCCGGCGGTGACGAGTTCGTCCTGCTGCTCCCGTCGACCGACGTCTCGCAGGCGTTGTCGGTACTCGGGCGGATGGCCCGGGCCACGCCCCAGGGCTTCTCGGCCGGGGTGGTCGGCAGCGACGGCGGCACAGTGGAAGAGGTGCTCCGGGAGGCGGACGACGCCTGCTACCGAGCCAAGCAGGCGGGAGGCGGGCGCGTCGTGGTGTCGGAGCGGACGGCGGCATGAGCGCCATGACCAACGTCGTCCCCTTCCCCGTCCGCGGCGCACCGGCGATGCGCCGGCCTGACCCGCGCCTGCTCGTCCACGACGCGCTGGCCGCCCCCCGTGGCGCCTTTGCCGCCGGCGCCGTGCCCAACGGCCGGCTCGCACCCGATGCCGTGCCGTGCCACGGCGCCAGCTGGGAGGCACTGGAGGAATTCGCCCTCTCCTACGACGGCTACGCCTACTGGAGCGACGTGGACGAACTGGCCCGGCGGGCGCTGCAGCGCTGGACCCGCGACAAGAGCCTCCCCCGCCAACTCGACGAGCTGCGGGGCTGTCTCTTCTACGAAGAGCGCCGCTGGCACCACTTCGGCCGTGAGCCACAGGGCCGGAGTCGCCAGTACATGGACGCCCTACTCGACGCCATCGCCACGTTGGTGGGGCGAAAGGCCCCGGCCGGAGAAGACGTTCCCCTCGCCCCGCTGGCTGCCGACGCCGGCTGATTCTTCCCGGGCCGGCGTTTCCCCGAGCGGACCGGGTTTCCCCGAGCGGCCAGCGTTGTCTCCGAGCGGGCCAGCGACCCGGCTGGTACAACGGGCCCGGTGAGTCACGCCGCCGGCCATCGGTCCCACGACCAGTCCCACCGCCAGCTCCCGCCGCCGAGAGTGGAGGAGCTGCGTCCCGGCGTCTTCGCCTACGTCCAGCCGGACGGCAGCTGGTGGCTCAACAACCCGGGATTCGTCGTCGGCCGGTCGCTCATGCTCTCCGTCGACACCTGCGCCACCGCCCGGCGCACCACCGCCTACCTCGACGCCGTGGAGACGCGCGCCGGACGCATCCCCAACGTGGTGGTCAACACCCACCACCACGGCGACCACACCAACGGCAACTGCCTGCTCCCCGCGGCCACCATCGTCGGTCACCGGCGGTGCCGCGAGGAGATGCTGCGCAGTGGGATCCTGCGCCCCGACGGCATCTTCGAGCCGGTGGAGTGGGGCGATCTGGTGCCGGCCCCACCTGTGGTCACCTTCGAGGAGCGTCTCGACATCTGGGTCGACGACGTGCTCGTCGAGCTGCAGCACTTCGGCACCGCTGCCCATACCACCAACGACGTGGTGGCCTGGCTTCCCGAACAGCGCGTGCTGTTCGCCGGGGACCTGGTGTTCAACGGCGGAACGCCTTTCTTCCTCATGGGATCGGCGGCCGGGATGCTCCTGGCGCTCGACCGTCTGGCGGAGCTCGAAGCAGAAGTCGTCGTCCCCGGGCACGGCGAGCCCTGTGGTCCCGAGGTCCTCGCCACAGTGGGCGAGTACGTGCGATTCGTGCAGGAGTGGGCGGGCGAGACCCATGCCAAGGGCATGTCCCCGTTGGAGGCGGCCGGTGCCGCCGATCTGGGACCGTTCGCCGGGCTGACCGATCCCGAACGCCTGGCCGGCAACCTGCACCGCGCCTACGCAGAGATCGAAGGGGCGCGGCCGGGAACCGACATCGACCTGCTGGGCGCCTTTTCCGACATGGTGGCATTCAACGGCGGCCGGCCACTTCGCTGCTTGGCCTGACTTGGACCTCGCTCACGCCTCGACCGCCCGCCACGCCGTCCCGCTCCCCCGGCCGATGAGGCGGGCCGCACAGTCAGGCCGGCGGAGCAGGGCGGCGACAGGTGCCGGGGAACCAACCCCCGGACCCCGGTCTCTGGATCGGCATCGAAACGCAGACGTCGGCGTCGGCGAGGCGTTCGGCCACCGAATATTCCACCGCACAGGGTAAAGGTGCCAGGTTTCCGGTGAGCGACCGGCTCCTGGCCTCTCGGTGAACCGACGGTGAAATCTCCTCGCACAGACAAATGCGCACCAGGCCGTAGGTGCGGCTGCCCGACCGCCCCGGAGTTTCGCCTTTCAACTGACGCCTGGCGGAGCAGCGGGTCGGGCAATGCCGTATCCTCAGGCCCGCTGTCCTTCCACGGGAGGCACCATGACCAGGAAAGTTGCCGATTGTCGGGAGATGCCGAGCGAGAGCGGGTGCACGCTCACGATCGCGGGGGATGAAGAGGAGGTCGTGCGAGCGGCAGCAATGCACGCTGCCGATGTGCATGGTCATACCAACGGGCCCGAGCTGCAGAATCAGATCCGGGCCATGCTTCGCGACGAGTAGCGGGACTCGCATCCTGGCGAACAGCCGGACCACCGGCTCGGTTCCAGCGAAGGAGGTGGTGGTGGACCCGCTCGCCGTGATCGACGCTTTCGGAACCGCCTGGGCCGACCATGACCTCGACCTCGCCATCGATCTCATCACCGACGACTGCGTGTTCGACACCACCGAACCGGCACCAGATGGAACCCGCTATGTCGGTAAGGCGGCTATTCGCCAGGCCTGGGCGCCCATCTTCGAAGACCCGTCGTCACGTTTCGACGCTGAAGAGACTTTCGCTGCAGGAGACCGCGTCATCCAAAGGTGGCGCTACACCTGGGCCAACGGCCACGTGCGCGGTGTAGACCTCTTCCGGGTGCGGGACGACAAAGTCGCTGAGAAGCTCTCCTACGTCAAGGGCTGACCTAGGACCCATCCGGTGTCCGCGGACTGATATCCAAATGGTTCACCCAGGCGGTGCGTTGCCGAGACGCGCTACCCGGAAACGCGCAGCACACAGCGGGTACCCCGGTAGATCGTGGGCATGCACTTGTTGCAATGCACGCACAGCGACTGGGTGTCAGGCTGGCTCTGCCACAGCCCGGGGAGCTCGGGCTGCCGAAGAAGGGCGCGAGCCATCGCCACCAACGAGAAGCCTTCGGCCAGCGCCTGCTCGGCACTGGAGCGCCGGGTGATGCCGCCGAGAAGGATGAGCGGCAGCTTCAGCATGGCGCGGAATTGACGCGCATAGGGAAGGAAGAACAGCTCCTCGAACGGGTACGACGGCATCATGCGCGGCGCCAGCAGACGAAAGCCCAGGCGCATGGCAGGCGGCATGGTGGCGGCCATCTCCTCGATTGGTGCCTCGCCACGGAAGAGGTACATGGGGTTGGCCAGTGAGCTGCCTCCGGTGAGCTCGAGCGCGTCCACCGCTCCGTCGGCCTCGATGCGGGAGGCGACCTCGAGGCTCTCCTCCAGCCACAGCCCGCCTGGCACTCCGTCGGCCATGTTGAGCTTGGCCGTGACGGCCATGTGGTCCCCCGCCGCGGCCCGAACCGCTTGCAGGACCTGGCGGGGGAACCGGCTGCGCTTCTCGACGCTCCCGCCATAGCCGTCCGTTCGGGTGTTGAGCTTGGGACTGAGGAAGGCGCTCAGCAGGTAGTTGTGGCCCAGGTGCACTTCTACGGCGTCGAAGCCCGCCTGCTGCAGGACCCTGGCGCCGGCGGCGAAGTCGGCGGTCACCCGCTCGATGTCCTCCTCGGTGGCCGCCCGTGTGCGGCGCAGCGTGAGCGGGCTCCAGATGCGCGTCGGCCCCAGAGCCGGCACCTTGGTGGCCAGGGAGTTGGCCACGGGCCCGGCGTGGCCCACCTGGGCAGCCGCCGCCGCTCCTTGCTCGTGGATGGCGCCGGCCAGCTTCGTCAGACCGGGCAGCGCGTCGGCGCCGAGCACGACGTTGCGGCCGTCGGTCGTCCCTTCCAGCGACACCGCACAGTAGGCGACCGTGGACATCCCCACCCCGCCGGCAGCCACCTCCCGGTGGAAGGCGACGAGCTCGTCGGTCACCAGCCGCCGCGGCGAGCGGCCCTCGAAGGTGGCGGCCTTGACGATGTGGTTGCGCAGCCGGAGGGGGCCCAGTGCCGCGGGCTCGAACAGCGCATCGCGTCCGGGAGGGCTCGTCTGATGGCGGCGATGGCCGGCTTCCGGCATGTCGAGCGTCTCCTTCCTACCCGCCGGTGTCGGCTGTGGGCGACGATTGCGCCTGCAGGCTCTCGGCCGGGTCGATGGGGCTCCACAGCGACACCCCGCCGTCGGCGGCCAACACCTGGCCGGTGACCCAGTCGAGACCGAGGAGCGCCACCACCGCCTGGGCCACCCCGGCCGGCGTGCCGATGCCGCCCAACGCGGCGCGCTCGGCAACACGCTCCCGGTAGCCCGGAAGGCGCCGGGTGGCGCTGAACATGGGGGTGTCGGTGGTCCCGGGCGCCACCGCGTTGACCCGGATGCCGAACGGACCGAGCTCACGCGCCGCCACCCGCACCAGTTGGTCCACTGCCGCCTTGGACACGCTGTAGTGGCCCATCATGCGGTCGGCCAGGAATCCCGACACCGAGCTGACCGCCACCACCGACCCGCCGCGGCCACCGGCCACCAGGGTTCGCCCCACGGCCCGGAGCGACAGCAGCGTGCCGCGCAGGTTCACGGCCATCACCCGGTCCCACTCCGCCATCGCCATGTCGAGGAGCGACCCGAAACCACCGACCGCCGCGTTGAGCACAGCCACGTCCAGCCCGCCGAGGTGATCGTGCGCCTCGGCGACGGCGCTGTTCACCGCTGCCTCGTCGGCGATGTCGCAAGGCAACCACAGCTCGGCACGTTCGTCTGCGCGCGCGCCGCCGGCGGCCGGCTCGGCGATGTCCAGCACCGCCACCCGGCAGCCCGCCGCTACCAGCTGCGCCACGACCTCCGCCCCGATCCCTGACGCCCCGCCGGTGACGACAGCCCGGGAGCCGTTCAACTCCACGACTGTGCCCACAGGGAGTCCTTCATCCAGCCGCCATCTTGCCCGCGCCGCCCCTCCGCCGGGTGGCCGAATCGGCGCGCTCGCCGGTGTCAGCGTTCAGCGCTCCTCCACGGCGCGCCAGCAGTACCAGGCGGCGACGGTCCGATAGGGCCGGAAGCGCTCGCCCAAGCCGGCGAGGACCTTCGGGACCGGGGGCCCGGGCAGACCCCAGGCGCGGGCGTAGCCCACACGCACCCCGTAGTCGTCGACCGGCCAGACGTCGAGGCGGCCGAGGGTGAAGATCAAGAACATCTCGGCGGT
>DATHCF010000380.1:0-2469 GCA_035319705.1 Acidimicrobiales bacterium
GGTGTCCTGGAAGACGAGGCCGATGCGCTTTCGCACTTCGGCCTGCTGGGTGGCCACGTCGAAGCCGGCGACCCGAGCCGAGCCGGAGGTGGGCCTGAGCAAGGTGCACAGCATGGAGATGGTGGTGGACTTGCCTGCGCCATTGGGGCCGAGGAAGCCGAAGGTCTCACCCGCCTCCACCTCGAAGCTGACACCACGGACGGCTTCAACCTCACCGAACCGCCGAACGAGCTGGTGGACCTCTATGGCGTGCGAGACGCGATCGCCGTTGGCGCTCGGACCGTCGGTCGCGTCCGCAAGACGCATCGCCGGTGCCCGGTTCATGCACGCACACTACTGCCGTGTCGCTGCACCCTTTACCGCGTCGACAGGCCCCTTTGGCCGTTTCGACCGAGGGCGTCGGATAGCCTTCGGCGGTGGATTTCGAGCTGTCTGCGGAGTTGACCGAGCTGCGCGACATGGTGCGCCGCCTGTCCCAGGACAAGGTGCGCCCGCGAGCGAGGGAGATCGACTCCAGCGGCGAGTACCCGGCCGACCTCTTCGAGGTCTTCCGCTCGGCGGGGTTGCTCGGCCTGTGCATCCCGCCGTCCTACGGCGGGTCGGGCGCCGGCATCCTCGGACTCAGCCTGGCCATCGAAGAGGTGGCCAAGTACTCCAACACCGCGGCGCTGATGCTGCTTCTCACCCGGCTGCCCACCGGGCCGGTCATGATCGCCGGTTCGGAGGAACAGAAGCGGCGCTATCTGCCCGGCATCGCCGACGGATCGGCGCGCGCCGGCTTCGGCCTGTCGGAGCCGCAGGCCGGCAGCGACGTCATGGGCATGCGCACGCACGCGCTGCCCGATCCCGAACGCGCCGGTGGATGGCGGCTGTCGGGGACCAAGTGCTGGATGTCTGGGGTGCGCGAAGCCGACTGGTACACGGTGTTCGCCAAGACGGCCGACCCCGCCAGCCGGGCGCACGACTCGGTCACCGCCTTCATCGTGGAGCGCAACTGGCCCGGCGTGGAGGTGGGGCGCACCGACCACAAGATGGGTGTGCGCGGCGTCGACACCGGTGAGCTGCTGCTCGACGACGTGGCCGTGCCGCCCGAGAACGTGATCGGCGAGGTGGGCGGGTTCCGCCTGGCCATGCTGGGGCTCAACTCCATGCGCCCGGTGGTGGCGGCACGGGGGATCGGCCTGGCCGAAGGTGCGCTCATGTACGCCACGGAGTACGTCAAGGAGCGTCAGGCGTTCGGGACGACGATCGCCGCCCTGCAGGGGATCCAGTGGGAGATCGCCAAGTGTGCGGTCGACATCGAGGCGGCCCGGCTGCTCACCTACCGGGCGGCCTGGCTGGCCGACCAGGGCAAGTTCACCAAGCAGTGGGTGCCGTACCTGTCCGCCGCCAAGTACCACGCCACCGAGCTGGCGGTGCGGGCCTCTTCGCTGGCGGTGCAGCTGCTGGGTGCCGCCGGCTACATGGAGGACCATCCCACCGAGCAGTGGTACCGCGACGCCAAGCAGCTGACCATCGTGGAGGGCACCAGCCAGGTGCAGCTCGGCCTCATCGCCCGCGGGGTGCTCGACGGGGACCTGTGGTGGGACTGAAGCCGCCGGCCGAGCCCGCCGCTGCGGGGACCGCGGCACAGCCCGCAGCGCAGCCTGGAGCGCAGACCGCGGCCGAGAGCGCGGCGGATGCGGAGCTCTTCGTCGCCATGGGTGGATGGCCCGCCGTGCTCGGCCGTTTGATGGCCGGCCAGAGCCTCTCCGCCGCCGAGGCGGCCGCAGCGCTCGGAGAGGTGCTGTCGGGCTCGGCCTCCGACGCCCAGCTGTCGGCCTTCGTCACCGCCTTGCGCATGAAGGGCGAGACGGTCGAGGAGATGTCGGGCCTGGTGCGGGCCATGCTGGCCCATGCCGAGCCGCTCGAGGTCCCCGGCGACCTGGTCGACACCTGCGGCACCGGTGGGGACCGCAGCCGTTCCATCAATGTGTCCACCATCGCTGCCTTGGTGGTGGCCGGTGCGGGGGCACGGGTGTGCAAGCACGGCGGGCGGGCCGCCTCCTCGGCCGCCGGTTCGGCCGACGTGCTCGAGGCCCTCGGCGTGGCCATCGACCTCGGTCCCGCCGGCGTGCGCCGGTGCATCGAGGAGGTCGGTATCGGCTTCTGCTTCGCCCCGCGTTTCCATCCCGCCATGCGCAACGCCATCGGCGTGCGAAGAGAGCTCGCGGTGCCCACCGTCTTCAACTTCCTCGGCCCGCTGGCCAACCCGGCGCGGGCCCGGTACCAGGTGGTCGGGGTGAGCGACCAGTCCATGGCGGAGAAGATGCTCGGGGTGCTCATGGCCAACGGCAGCCGCCGCGCCATGGTGGTCCACGGCGCCGACGGCCTCGACGAGCTCTCGACCACCGGCCCGTCGTCGGTGCTCGAGGCCGAGGTCGCAGATGACGGCAGCGCAGAGCCCCGCGTCCGCCGCGGCACGGTCGA
>DATHCF010000381.1:0-2941 GCA_035319705.1 Acidimicrobiales bacterium
AGCGCAGCCCCGACAGCCCCGTGGCCAGCACGCCGGCGGCCACCGTCGTGCCGACGAGCGCGGGACCTCCACCTCCGAGCACGAACGGTCAGGGTAGCGGCGGTCGTCCCGGCTCAGCCGCTCGAGCCGACGAGCGCGCGCGCCACCGCGGCGCGCAGCATCTCAGGCGCCGTCAACGGCGTCAGGTGGCCCACCGGCCCGCAGCGGGTGAGGACGGCTCGAGGCAGCCTGCCGACAACCTGTTCGGCCACCGCCATGGGCGCCTCCGTGTCGTCGTCCGACCACACCAGCTCGACCGGGCCCGGCAGCTGTTGCAGCTTCTCCAGCTGTTCGTCGTAGCGCTCGCCCAACACCTTCACCAACACGCCGCGCATGACGCCCTGGGCGTTCACGTAGTCGGTCGAGCCGTAGCGCCGCCGCGCCCGCTCCAGGGGCTCCTCGCCGACCAGACGGGCGCGGCGCGCGGCGCGCACCACCCGGTAGCCGATGGGAGGACGCCGCCGCCTCCCCGGCGCCGGAAGGAGGGGCACGCCGGTCAGCACCAAGCCGGCAACCAGTTCCGGACGCGTCGCCGCCAGCTGCACTGCCACCCGGCCGCCGAAGCTGTGCCCCACGACGACCACCGGGGCGCGCACGCTCGATGGCGAGGCGACGGCGTTGCCTTTGGCGGCGCTGTTGGCGGTGCCGTTGGCGGTGCCGCCGTCGGGGGCGTCGAACAGTCGCTCGAGGGCGGCGGCGTAGTCGGCGCTCCCCCAGGGCTCAGCAGGCGGCGGGGTGGCGCCGAACCCGGGCAGATCGAGAGCCAGCACGTCGAGCGGGTCAGAGGGCGGACCGAAGACGCGGGCGAAGTCGGCATGGGTCCGCCCCCATCCGTGCAGCGCCACGACCCGACACGGCGAGGCCCCCCACACCTCGCCGAAGAGACTCCCTCCGGCGAGCGCCCGCAACATGGTTGGCACGCTACCGGCGGCATCCCCCCGGCCGACACAGCCCCTCGGTACCGTCGGTCCATGGTCGACGCCACCGCCGAGCGCCTGCTCGCCAGGCTGAGCCCGGCCCAGCGCGCCGCCGTCACCAGCGACGCCCCGTTGCTCTGCGTGATGGCCGGTGCGGGCTCGGGCAAGACGACGGTGCTCACCCGGCGCGTGGCCTTCCGGATCCTCGCCGGTGCGGCCGACGCCGAACACACCCTGGTGGTGACCTTCACGCGCAAGGCGGCCGCCGAGCTGGGCGCCCGGCTGGCCCGCCTAGGTATCGGTACCGGGGTGTGGGCGGCCACCTTCCACTCGGCCGCCTACTCCGTGCTGCGCCGCCATTGGCTGGACCAGGGCCGGACACCTCCCGCCGTGGTGAACGACCCGCTGCCGATCCTGCGCCGGCTGATCGACGAGGAGCCGGGCGGCGACCGGTCGATGGCCGTCCCACTGGCGGAGGAGCTGTCGTGGTGCCGTGCGTGTCTCGTGCGGCCGGACCGCTACCCCGAAATGGCGACGGCAGCCCGGCGCACGCCCCCGCTGCCACTCGAGCAGGTGGTCTCACTGATGGGCCGCTACGAGCAGGAGAAACGGCGCCGGCGGGTGATCGACCTCGACGACCTGATCCCGGCCTGCGCGGAGCTCGTGGAAGGCGGCGGTGCGGCGGCCGAGGCCATCTGCTGGCGGCTCCGGCACCTGTTCGTCGACGAGTTCCAAGATGTGAACCCGGCCCAATGGCGCCTGCTCGAAGCGTGGCGACGAGGCCGGCCCGAGCTGTTCGTGGTCGGCGACCCGCGCCAGGCCATCTATGCCTGGAACGGCTCCGACCCGGCGCTGCTGCATCGTCTGCCCACCCTCGTTCCCGGAACGGTGGTCGTCCACCTCGACCATAATCACCGCTCCAGCCCGTCGATCGTGTCGGCTGCCCGCTCGGTGCTCCCTCCCGCTCGTGGAGCGCAGGACCGAGCATCGTCGTTCTCCGACGCCGGACCCGACGGGCCGCCGCCGCAGCTACGCGGGTTCGACGACAAAGACGCCGAGGCCGAAGCTGTGGTCCGGTGGCTGCGCACCACTCGGCGTCCCGAGCAACCCTGGCGGCAGCTGGCCGTGCTGGCCCGCACCAACGCCCGGCTGGCGCAGGTGCACCCGGAGCTCGTTCGCTGCGGGATCCCGGTGCGCCGTGCCGGGAGCAGCGACGAGCGCGCCGCATCTGCGGTGCTCCGCATGCTGCGATCGGTCGACCGGGCGATGCCGCTGCGCGGCGCGCTCGTCGACGTGCTGGCGGAGCTCGAGGCAAAGGCGGCGAACGGAGAGCCGAGCCCCCCACCGTCCTCCGCCGGTGACAGCTCCGGCCGGAGCTCTCCTGATGCGGGCCTGGCCGGACGTCTGCAGGAGCTCGCCGACGAGCACGCGCAGCACGAACCGCGGGCCACCGTCGGGAGCTTCCTCGCCTTTCTGGCTGCGAACCGAGCCGAGGGCGACCTCGGCGGCCAAGCCGCCGACGGGGTGGAGCTGGCCACCTTTCACCAGGCCAAAGGGCTCGAGTGGCCCGCCGTCGCCCTCGTCGGCCTGGAGGTGGGGACCATGCCGATCTCCTACGCCGCCGGTGACGACGCGCTGGCCGAAGAGCGGCGCCTGCTCTACGTCGCCTTCACCCGTGCCGCAAGCCGGCTGTGGTGCTCGTGGGTGTCCCGGCCGTCGCCCTTTTTGGAGCCGGTGCGGGCCAGCCTGGCGGAGCAGGTACCACTCGAGCCGGCAGCGGCCCGCCGCATGGTCGGCGATCTGCACCGACGCCTGGCGGCCGTCGCCGGCTAGTCCGGGTCGACCTCGACGTCCACGAAGACCGGTGCGTGATCCGAGGGTTGCTTGCCCTTGCGGGCGTTGCGGTCGATCAACCCGTACCGGCAGTGTTCGGCCAACGGCCGGCTGAGCAGCAAGAGGTCGATGCGCATGCCCTTGTGCTTGTG
>DATHCF010000382.1:0-8885 GCA_035319705.1 Acidimicrobiales bacterium
GCCGACGTGGCCGGGGCGGTGTACGCCTACAACCACTCGACGGCCTACGTCACAGAAGTCCTCGAGCTGGCCGCCCGCTACCAGGACGGCGACGGGTCCTGAGCGCCGGGCCGACGGCGCCGGTCTACGGGGCCGAGAAGGTGTCGCTCGTGGCCAGCGAGATGGCGGGCAGGCCGCTGTTGGCGCCGAGCCAGCTGAGGGCGGCGTCGAGGTCGGTGACCCCCACGCTCACCCCGTCGACCGAGGTCCCCGCCTGCAGCGTCACCAGCACGCCCAGGGCGTTGCCGCCCGAGTCGAGCACCGGGCTCCCCGAGTCACCGGGCACGGCGTCGGTGAGGATCTGCTCGGTCCAGTTGCCACTGCCCGAGACGTACCCTTCGCTCACCCCGGGCATGGGGCTCAGCACGTAGGCGCTGCCACGCAGTCCCGAGTTGCCGTAGGTGTACACCGCCGAGCCCTCGGATGCTCCGGTGGTGTCGAGCCCGTCGGGGCCGCCCCACAACGGCACGGTGTCGGAGACGGTCACCCCGGGAAGCAGCTGCACCAGGGCGAAGTCGTTGTACTGGCAGGCGGTGTCCTCCGGCCCCGACGTGGCGGCGTTGTAGCCGAGCTGCTGCATCGTGTACCACGAGTCGTAGGCCAGGGTGCCGATCTGCGGTCCCTGGGAGACGGGCACACCGGCCGGCACCGAGCCCGAGTTGTCCGACACCGGCGGTTCGCCGAGGTAGACGGGGAGGCCGATGGGGTCGCCGCTGCCGGCGCTCGAGATGAGCGTGGTGTCGCAGCCGGCGTCGGTCGAGGGCGTGGTGCCGGAGGAGGCTTCGGCGCAGTGCGCGGCGGTGCCGATGTAGGTGTTGCCCCCACCGGTGAAGATGAAGTCACCGGTGCACTGGTTGGACGACGAGGTGGTGCCGTTGCTCGACGCCGGGAACAGCAGCGAGGCGCCGGGCGAGATCGTCGTGCCCGTCGGGGGGAAGTTGGTGACGGCGACCGCCGTACCGGCGCCGGCGACGAGCGTGGCTCCGAAGGCCAGTGCGGCGGCGGCCGGGGCGAGCACGCCCAGCAGGTGCCAGCGGCGGGTCACGGTGCGGGTGGAGTTCCCAAGTCTCATGACAGGTAACCGGTCGGCACGCGGCTCCCTTGCGCCCGGCCGGTGACCTCCCGCCGGTGTTGACGTTGCGTGGGGGACCGCCGACGAAGGGCGCCCGCCGGTGCCCGTGAGGCTCAGCCGACCGTGGCGTGCTCCTCGCCCCACAACCAATGCCCAAGACGCATGAGCCCGCTGAAGTCGTAGACGTCGGTGTCGAAGAAGGGGACGCTCACCAGGGTCTCGGGCACGGTCTGCAGCTCGGCGCGCTGCTCGGCCTCACGCTGGGCCACCACGCGGTAGTCGACGAAGCTCTGGCCGATCTCGTGGAGGACCCGGCCGAGCTGACGGTGGCCGGACGGGTCGAACCGCGAGGCGAGCGCTCCGGCCAGCTCCTCAGAGCGGTCCCGCAGGGACTCGGCCACCACCATGGCCGCCGGGTCCCGCAGATAGGCCGGGAGCACCTTGTTCAGGACGACCGCCCCCAGGTGCAGGTGGCGGTCGGTCAGCTGCTCGGCGAAGAACTCCGCCTCGCGCAGCGGCACCGCCTCGAGCGTCGAGACCACCATGAACGAGGTGCAGTGGTTGGCCAGCAGCCGCTGCACGGCACGGGCGCGCTGGACGAAGCCGTCGTACATGGTCTGGAAGAGGATGAAGAACTGGGCGATGTCCTCCAGGAACTGCGTACCGAGGATGCGGTCGGCCACCTGGTAGAAGGGCTTGCTGGCGAAGTTCACCAGTCGCGACCGGTACGGCACGATGAGCCAGCGCAGCAGCCGGCTGGAGAAGAAGTCGGCCATGCGCTCGGGGGCGTCGAGGAAGTCGAGCGCGTTGCGGGTGGGAGGGGTGTCCACGACGATCAGGTCGTAGTCGCCCTCGGAGTGGATCTCGAACAGCCGCTCCATGGCGATGTAGTCGTGGCTCTGGACGAAGCGCCCGGAGATGTTGCGGTACAGCGGATTGGCCAGGATCTGGTCGCGGGTTTTGTCGTCGGGGGCGTGGGTGCGGATGAGGGAGTCCCACGATTCCTTGGTGTCCAGCATGGCCGCCCACAGCTGGCCGGCCGGCCGCACCCCGGCCTCGGCGAAGGCGTCCTCGGGCACGCACTTCTCCACGTTGCCGATGCCTTCGAGGCCCAATGCATTGGCCAGCCGGCGAGCGGGGTCGACGGTGAGGACGAGCACCTTGCCGCCGATACGCGCCGCGGCCATGGCGGCGGCGGCGGCCGCCGTGGTGGTCTTGCCGACGCCGCCCGGCCCGCAGGCCACCACGATCTCGCGACTGGCCATGAGGCCGTCGAGGGAGCCGACATGGTCGCCACTTGTCGAACGGGGCATCAGAACCCCATCTCCTCGCCGAGTGAGCGCGCCACCTGACGGATGGTGCGCAGACCGTGGAACCGGGAGAACAGAAAAGGCAGGTACAGCATGGGGACCGAGCGGTCGAGACCGGCCCGCAGCCGCTCGAGGTGCCCGGCCCGGGTACGCCGCAGGGTCACGGCCAGACGAGCCGCATCCAGCACCGGCCGCGGGTCGCCGCCCACCGCCGCGGCCAGGGCGGCTTCCGGCTCGGGCCGGCACAGCTGTTCGAAGGTCTCCTCCTCGCTGTGGCCGAACAGTTCCGGAAGGACGCGGTTGACGATCACCGAGGCCAGGTCGACGGTCGTCTCCTTCTCCACGCGCCCGGCGAGCTCGATGGTCTCGTTGACCGGCATCTCCTCCGGCGTCGTCACGATGACGAGGCCGGTGCGCTGCGGATCGGAGAGGATCTCGAGCATCCAGTCGGTCTGGGAGCGGATGAGCCCCACCTTCACCAGCTCGTTGATGGCTTGCGGGGCGGCCAGCTGCCCGACGATGTGCCCGGTGGCGGGAGCGTCGGCCACCACCACGTCGTAGTGGCGCTCGCGCACCTCGTAGGCGAGCTTGCCGACGGTGAGGATCTCGCGCACGCCGGGAGCGGCGGTGGCCACGAAGTCGAAGGCCCGGGCCAGCGGGCCGATGCGGCCGACCACCGGGATGCGGAGATTGAGCTTCAGGTACTCCCGTAACGACGCCTCGGTGTCCATCGACATGACGAAGAGCTGTGGCAGCACCTCGCGCTGGGCGAAGGACGTCTCACCGGTCTCGAGATAGGCGGCGACATCACCTTTGGCGTCGATCTCGCACAGAAGCGTCTTCTTGCCGTGCTCGGCGGCGAACAGGGCGAGGGCGCAGGCGACGGTGGTCTTGCCGACGCCGCCCTTGCCGGTGACGAACAGCAGGCGTCGGTCGAGCAGGCTGGCCACGGGGGTCGGCCGGCTGGGGGGCGGGCCGGCGCTAAGGAGCGCCGAAGCCCACGCGGCGGTCCGAGGCCGGGGCACCGACCTCGACATAGGCGATCTTGGGCACCGGCACCGCCACTCGCCGCCCTCGGCGGTCGGTGAGCCACAGCACGCCCTCGGGATCGGACAGCTTCGTGTCGATCTCGGCCATCACCGCTTCGCGCTCGGAGTCGTCGGCCAGCTCGACCTCGAGCTCCTTCATGCTCTGGACGATCCCGATGCGTACGTCCACCGGCCGCCTCCTTCGGTCATGGCCGAGGCACGCCCGGCGGCGGCCCACCCTGACCATACAGCCATGGGCCACACTGGGATTGCGGGGACCAGACCCCGGGAGGTGAGATGGAAGCTGGCGCGAAGAGCACCGATACGAGCGAGCGGGCCAGGCGGTGGGCGTCGACCATGGCCGGCCATCGCACCGGGCTCGTGCGCAGCGCCCATGCCGACTCGCACGTCGTCGTCGGGCCCGCCGGCGCCGTGGTGCGCAGCCGGATGGAGCGCGAGCAGTCAGAGGACGCGGCACTGTCGCCGGGAGCCACCCGGGCCCTCGGCGCCGGGCGCAGGGCGCGGGAGGAGGCGCCCGACCAGCTGCGCACCTGTTTCGAACGCGACCGCGACCGCATCCTGCACTCGAGCGCCTTCCGCCGGCTGGCCGGCAAGACCCAGGTCTTCATCTTCCCCGCCGATCACCAGCGCACCCGGCTGACCCATGCCCTGGAGGTGGCCCAGGTGGCCGCGTCGATCGCGCGCGCCTGCCGGCTGAACGTGGCGCTCACCGAAGCCATCGCCCTGGGGCACGACTGCGGACACGGACCGGGTGGGCACGCCAGCGAGGACGCCCTGGGCGTCTTTCTGCCCGAAGGCTTCGACCATGCGCCGTGGGGAGCCGACGTGTCGTTGGCCGCCCTCAACCTCTGCGAGGAGACCCTCGACGGGATCCGGAACCACTCCTGGTCGAGACCGGCTCCGTCCACCGCCGAAGGTGAGGTGGTGAGCTGGGCCGATCGCATCGCCTATGTCTGCCACGACTGGGAGGACGCCGTTTCGGCCGGCATCGTCACACCCGCGCAGCTCCCGGGGGAGGTGCGGGCGGTGGGCGGCATCCGCCGGGCAGGACAGCTCGGCTTCTTCGTCGACGCCGTGGTCGACGCCGTGGAGCGCAGCGGCCACGTCGGTATGGCGGAAGGACCGGCCGGGGTGCTGGCCACCTTCCGCCGCACCAACTACGACCACATCTACCTGCGCCCGGCGTCGCTCTCCCAGGCGGGCGCCGTGATCGCCGTGCTGCGTGCCCTGGTCGAGCACTTCGCCGACCACCCGAACCGCATCCCCGACGTGAGCGAGACCGGCGGGCTCGCCGGCGGCAGCGAGGAGGCGCTGCGGGCGGCGGTCACCTACGTGGCCGGCATGACCGATCGCTTCGCCATGGCCTGCGCCGTGGGCGAGCTGGGTTGGGAGCCGGCGAAGCTGCCGCGCGGCGTGGACGTCGTCCCCGCCGTCAGCGAACGGTGAGCTCGCGGCGGTAGACGCGAGCCGGGCCCAACGCCACCAGGGCATCGGCCAGCTCGTCGAAGGCCCGGGCCGCCTCGGAGTCCGGATCCGACACCCGTACCGGTACGCCGACATCGGCGCCCACGCGCACCGCCGGGACGAGCGGGATGCGAGCCAGCAGCGGGACCTCCAGCTGCTCGGCCAGCGCCTGGCCACCGCCGGAGCCGAACAGCTCGTAGCGCGTGCCGTCGTCGCCGGTGAACCACGACATGTTCTCGACCACGCCCCTTACCGGAAGCTTGAGCCGCCGGGCGGCCAGCGCCGATCGCTGTGCCACGCGCTGGGCCGCCGGCTGGGGTGTGGTGACCACCAGGATCTCGGTGCGCGGCAGGTACTGGCCCAGAGACAGCGCCACGTCGCCGGTGCCGGGCGGCATGTCGATGAGCAGGAAGTCAGGCTCGCCCCAGTAGGCGTTGACCAGGAACTGCTCGAGCGTCTTGTGCAACATTGGCCCGCGCCAGATGACGGGCTGGTCGTCGGGGACGAAGTAGTCCATCGACAGACAGCGCACGCCGTGCACCACCGGCGGCACGAGCAGCTCGTCGACGGCGGTGGGCGGTCGCGCCACCCCCAGCATCTTCGGCACCGAGAAGCCGTACACATCGGCGTCGAGCAGCCCGGTCTCGTGTCCCTTGGCGGCCAGTGCCACCGCCAGGTTGACGGTCACCGACGACTTGCCCACGCCGCCCTTGCCCGAGGAGATCCCCACCACCCGCGTGCGCGAGCCCGGCTCCATGAAGCGGTTCGGCCTGCCCTCCTCGTGGCCGAGGGGGCCCGGTGCCGCGCCCGGCGCGGCATGCGGCCGGGAGGGCGGGGCCGGCAGACCCGGCTCGCCACCGGCGCGCCGCGCCAACACCTGGTGCAAGGCCCGGCGTTCTTCGTCGGTCATCACCGACATCTGCACCGACACGGCGTCCTCCCCGACCCCCAGCGCAGCGAGCGCCCGGCGCACGCGCCCTTCGAGCTCCTCGGCGCCCGGCCAGCCGGCCACCGGCAGGGCCAGCTCGACCTCCACCTTGCGACGCCGGTCCTCGACGCGCCGGACCATTCCGAGCTCGCCCAGCGAGCGCCCGAGGTCGGGGTCGTCCACCGCGGCGACGGCGGCGGCGGCGAAGTCGGCATCGGCGGTGGTCACGTGCGCGGCGTCCGGGGCTCGAATGGGGACACGACCAGGGATTTCGTCGTGTCCCCGGTAGACTACCGACGTGGCAGCAAGCACTCGGCGAAGCGTGCCGACCACCGGGACCGACTCCGGCCCGGCCGGATCGGGTGCCCGCGCGGCGGGCTCGGATCGCCGCTTCTCCGCCGCGGTGGCGGCGGTGACCTCCGCCTTCGGTGACCCCACCCGGCGCGAGATCTACCTGCACGTTCGCTCGCATCCCGGCGCCACCGCCTCGGAGGTCGGCACCGTCTTCTCGTTGCACCCGAACGTGGCCCGTCACCACCTCGACCGCCTGGCGGCGGGCGGGTATCTGTCGGTGACGCTCGAGCGTCCCGGGACCGGCGGGGCAGGCCGTCCCTCCAAGCACTACCGGGCCACCGGCCTGCCCGGAACCGATCCCACCGTCGAGCTGGCCGGCCATCGCGACGAGCTGCTGGTGTCGCTGCTCACCGAAGCCCTGGCCATGCTCGGGCCACAGGAAGCAGAGCGCATGGCCGAGCGCGTGGGCGAGGAGTACGGAAGGGTCCTGGCCGAGCGGATGGAGCCGGGCGAGGGCCAGCGATCGCTGCGCGCGGCGATGCACACCATCGCCGATGCGCTCACGGCCCACGGCTTCGCCGCCCATGCCGAGGACCGTGGGACCTCCACGGCGGTGGTGGCCGAGCACTGTCCGTTCGGCGAGGCGGCCTCCGCCCATCCGGTCATCTGCGCCGTCGACCGGGGCATGGTGCGGGGCCTGCTGTCGGGTCTGTGCGGGGCCGGTGGGACGCCGATCCCGGTGGTGCTGTCGTCGCGTGCGCGCGGCGACGACGCCTGCGCCGCACTCGTCTGACTCCCGGGCAGCGCTCGTCCGCCGCGATGCTGGTGTGCGCCCGGTGAGCGGCCACTACCTGGACCACGCCTCGACGTCACCGCCACGTCCCGAGGTCGTCTCCGCCATGGCGCAGTGGCTCGATTCGGGCCCGTCCGCCGATCCCGGCCGCCTGCACCACCCGGGCCGCCTGGCGCGTGCTGCGCTGGAGGACAGCCGGGAGGCCGTCGCCGGATTCGTGGGCAGCCGGGCACGCGAGGTGGTGCTCACCTCCTCGGGAACCGAAGCGGTGAACGCAGCGGTGTGGGGGGCGTGCCGCGCCCTTCCGGGTGGCGTGGTGGTCCTGGCCGAGGTCGAGCACTCGTCGGTGCGCCAGGCGTCGGCCCGCCTGGCGCCGGTGGAGGTGGTGCCGGTGGACGAGCGCGGACACCTCGAGGTCGACGCGCTGGGCGAGGTGCTCGATCGCCTCGCCGCCCGCCGACAGCCCGTGGCCCTCGTGCACTGCCAGGCGGCCAACCACGAAGTGGGCAGCCTCCAGCCGCTCGTCGAAGTGGTGGAGGTCGCCCGCTCCCACGAGGTGCCGGTCCATGTCGACGCCTGCGCGGCGGCTGGCCACGTCGCGCTGTCCTTCGACGACCTCGGGGCGGACCTGCTGTCGGTGAGCGCCCACAAATTCGGCGGGCCGCCCGGCGCCGGGGCGCTGCTGGTGCGCCGGGGACTCCGCCTCGAGCCCCTGCTGGTGGGCGGCGAACAGGAGCGGGCCCGGCGCGCCGGCTTCGAGAACGTGCTCGGCGCCGTCGGCTTCGCCGCCGCCTGCGACGCCCTGTCCGGTGGACGCCTCGAGCAGGAAGCCGAGCAGTCCCGGGGGCGGCGCGACGGCTTGGAGAAGGCCGCACTGGAGGTGCCCGGCGTGTCGGTGCTCGGCGACCCCGAGCGGCGACTGCCGCATCTTCTGTGTCTCGGACTCACCGACGTGGAGGCCGAGCCGGTGCTGCTCGGCCTCGACCGCGCCGGCGTCTTCGTCCACTCCGGCTCGTCGTGCTCGTCGGAGTCGCTCGAGCCCTCCCCGGTGCTGGCCGCCATGGGCGCCGATGCGCAGCGGTCGTTGCGTCTGTCGGTGGGATGGTGCACCACCGACGAGGACGTGGAGGCGTTCGCCGCCGCCTTTGCGCCGGTGGTGGACGGCCTGCGGGCGCTCGGACGATGACGGCTTTGGTGAGAGCGGGCGGCGACGGGGGATAATGCCCGGGTGAACGCTCCGGCGGACAGCTTCACCTTGCGCCGCGCCGCGCGCGCCTTCTTCGGACACGGCTCGCCGCGACTGATCACGCTGGCCCTGGCCGCCAGCCTGGCCGGGCGCGTGTTCGCCGGCGGGTGGTCGTGGTGGGACCTGGTCGGGCCCGGGGTGGTGCTGGCCGCCCAGCCATTCACCGAATGGCTCATCCACGTGTTCGTGCTGCACTTCCGGCCCCGCACCGTCGGGAGGCTGCGCATCGACCCGCTCGTGTCGCGCAAGCACCGGGCGCACCACGCGGATCCGCGCCACGAGGTGCTGGTGTTCATCCCGCTGCCCGTGGTGGCCGGGCTGGTGGCAGGGGTGGCGGCGATCTGCCTGGGGGGCCTGCCACTCGAGCGCGGGCTCACCACTCTGGTGGTGGCCATGGGCGTGCTCTTCACCTACGAGTGGACTCACTTCCTCATCCACTCGACCTACCGGCCGCGCCACGCGCTCTACCGATACGTCTGGCGGGCACATCGCAACCATCACTTCCGGAACGAGCACTACTGGTTCGGGGTGACGGTGCACGTGGCCGATCACCTTCTCGGCACCTTCCCCGAGCGCAACGCCGTGCCGGTGTCCCCCACCGCCCGCACCCTCGGCATCCGCGAAGCCGCCTGACCGGCGGCGGCGTCGGGCCGCTCAGGCCGTTCAGGCCGGCGCGCCCTCGTCCTGGCC
>DATHCF010000383.1:0-5377 GCA_035319705.1 Acidimicrobiales bacterium
GCACGCCGGTGGTGGTGCTCACCGACGCCAACAACCGTCTGCGTCCCGGCAGCATCGCCGCCCTGGTGCGCCACTTGGACGACCCCGAGCTGGGAGCGGTGGCAGGGGACAAGGTCGAGCAGGACAGCGGCGGCGAGGAGCTCTACTGGCGCTTCGAGTCACGGCTGAAGCGGAGTGAGTGGCGTCTCGGGACGACGATCGGTCTGGTGGGCGAGCTCGCTGCCGTGCGCACCGACGCCTGGCGCCCCATTCCCGAGGACATCGCCACCGACGACCTGTGGACGGCGTTGGACCTGAGCGAGCGGGGTTACCGGATCGCCTACGAACCGGCGGCCGTCGCCGTCGATCCCCCGGTGCGTTCGCTGGCCGACCAGTGGGAGCGGCGGACGAGGAGCGTGGCGGGCGCCATGCACGTGTTCAATCGCAAGCGGCATCTGCTCGGTCCCGGTGGTGGACTGGTGGCGTTGGAGATCTGGGGCCATCGCCTGGCGCGCTACACCGTCGTGCCGCTGGCCCATGTCGGTTTGCTGGCCCTGGCGCTGCGCCGGGCGCGCTCCAGCTGGCTGGCCCGGGGCTTTCTCCTCCTGCATGTCCCGGCTGTGGCCGCCATCCGGCGTTGGGCGAAGGATCCCGACAGGCCACCGAGGGGCGTCGTGACGGCCGCACTGGCCAGCAGCGTCTTCTTGAACGCCGTGGCCCTCGGTGGACTCTGGCGCTATGCACGCGGGTACCGGTCGACGAAGTGGCCCCGGATCGACCGCGGCGCAGAAAGCGGCGACCGGTGCGGACCCTGATGATCACCAAGTTCCTGCCCTGGCCGGCCGACGACGGGGGCAAGCAGCGCACCCTGGCCGTCGCCCGCAGGCTGGCCGGCCTGGGCCGGGTCGTGCTGTGCGGGCACGACGACGGCCGCTGCGACCGGGCGGGGCTCGAGGACATGGGGATCGAGGTGCGCGCCGTTCCGTGGCGACCGGGTGTCCTGGCCACCGCGGGCGCCGCATTGCACACGCGCACCATGTCGGCGGCCCGCTTCGCCACTCCGGCCATGGTGGCCGAGGTGCGCCGCTGCGCGTCGGAGTCGCCGGTGGACCTGCTGCAGATCGAGTACCTGCAGATGGCCTTCGCCGCCCTCGGCGTGCAGGCTCGAACCCGGGTGCTGGACCTGCACAACGTCGAGTCCGCCCTGGCCGCCAGCTATGGCCGCAGCGCCCGGGGCCTACTGGCCCTGGGGGCGCGCGCCGAGTCGGTGGCCCTGCGTGCGGCAGAATGTCGGGTCGTGCCCACCATGGACACCGTGGTGGTGGTCAGTGAGCAGGAGCGCCGGCGCCTGCCGGCCGGGGCCTGTCAGGTGATCGTCTGCCCGAACGGGTGTGATCCGTCGCCCGACGTCCTTCCTCCGTCGCTCGAGGCCGGCGCCGTGTTCGTCGGCGCTTTGGGCTGGGCTCCCAATGCCGAGGCGGCGGCCTGGTTCGGACAGCAGGTGTGGCCGGAGGTGGTGCGCAAGGTCCCGCACGCCCGCCTGGCCCTGGTCGGCCACGACCCGTCGCCTGCCGTGCGGGCGCTGGCATCCTCCACCGTGGAGGTCACCGGCAGCGTGCCCGACGTGGCGCCCTATCTGGCCGCGGCGCGCCTGGCCCTGGCCCCGCTGCGATCCGGCGGCGGCTCGCGCCTCAAGATCCTCGAGGCGCTCGACGCCGGCCGTCCGGTGGTGTCCACGTCCATCGGCGTGGACGGGCTCGAGGATCTCGTGGGCGAGGGAGTGGTCGTGGCCGACACCGCGTCCGCCATGGCGGAGGCGGTCGCCGGTCTGCTGTCCGACCCGGGCCGGGCCGAGAGCCTGGGGCGAGCCGGCCACCTGGCCGTTTCCGAGCGTCATTCGTGGGACCGGGCCCTCGCCCCGCTTCTGGAGGCGGTGGCGGGATGACCGGCGTCGCCGTGCTCCTCGCCGCCGCCGTGGTGGGCGCCTGCCTGTTGGCCCTGTTCGTGCACTGGGAGCGCCAATCCCAGGAGCACCGCCCGGTGGCGCTCATCCTGGCCTTGTTGGCTGTGGAGCTGGTGCTGTACGACAACCAGGAGAACATGCCGAGGGGCATCTTCCACCCTGGTGTCGGATCGCTGGACGTGCGTCTGCCGGAGGTGTTGATCTGCCTCGCCCTGGTGGCCCGTCTCGTCGCGCGGGGCCGCCCTCGCTCGATCGGCCTGCCGGCACTGCTGTGGGCGGCGGTGGCGGCGTGGTTCGCCGTGGCCGTCGCCATAGGCGTCGTCTCGCACAACTCGAGGACCCTGCTGCCCTATGAGGCCAAGACGGTCGTCTACATCGTCGGCGGCTACGCATTGGCATCGGGTGTGCCCGTGCGTCGCTTCCTCGAAGCCCGCATGTTCGAACGGCTGGCTCGTTGGTCTTCGCTGGGAGCGGTGGTCCTCATCCTGATGACGATGGCGGGCAGGAGCGAGGCGCTCAACATCCCGTTGCTGACCATGCCCGAGTTCGGCGCCCTCGGGGGTGACACCGCCACCTTCTTCGTCGCCGTGGGGATCGTGGCGCTGATGCTCGAGCTGGGCAAGGACCGGCGGAGCACGCTGACGCTGGCATCGGCGTGTGTACTGCTGCTCGCTTCTTTCTTCGCCGGTCAGCGCGCCTCGCTGTTGATGCTCGGCGGGGCGGTCGCCACGGTGCTCGTCGCTGCCATGGGCCGCACGGCGCGCACCCGGATCAACGTGAGCGGTATCCAGGTCGTGCTGGTCGCACTGGCGGTGGTGGGTGTCGTCCTGACCGCGGCGGTGGTCCCGGCTCTCGTCTCACAGCAGTCGGTGAAAGTACCTTTGGCCTCTCGGACCGTGTCCGTCTTTGACACGACTGCCAAAGCCGAATCGGCACAAGCCAGGCTCAACAAATGGTCGGTGGCATGGGATGCCATCGCCGAGGACCCGATGTTCGGCCACGGCCTGGGCTACCAGTACACCTATTTCGACCCGGGCCCGAATCAGCTCGTCACCACCGACATCACCGAGAATCTGTTCCTGGACCTGCTGTTGTGGACGGGTGTGGTGGGATTGGTCCTGTTCGTGGCCGCCCTGCTCGTCTCCCTGGTCGACGGCCTGCGCGCGTGGTGGTTCCACCCCGATGCCGCTGTCGGCGTTCTGGCGCTGGCGATGGTGGCGGTGGTCGTCGGTTTTGTGGCCAAGGGCCAGGTAGAATCGCTCTTCGAGAAGTACCGGGAGGCCACGGCCATGGGCATCGCCTTGGGGGTCCTGCGCAGCGCCGTGACCTCGACCGGTGGACTGCGGCGGCAGCGCACATTCGCCTCGAAGGGGTGGCTCTAGCATGGACTTCGGCCAGTTCTGGCGGGACCTCCGCCATAACATCCCGTTCGCCCTGGCGGCGTTTCTGCTTTGCGGGGCGGTCGGCTGGGCCATTGCCTTCCTCCCGCCCAACCGTTACACCGCCAGCACCCAGATCGTCGCCGAACCGGCTCCGGGCGCCGACGCGCCCAGTGCCGTCGCCATCATCCAGTACGTCCTGCCGCTTCTGCCGGCGGAGGCGACGGACGCGGCGACGCTCAGCGCCGCCCGCGCCCATCTGTCCAACGGCTCGTACGCGGACGGTGCCTCCGTCACCGCTTCTCTGTCGGCCGGCTCCGACGTGGTGACCGTGGCGGTCAAGGCGCCGTCGTCTCCGGCCACCGCCGCCCTCGCCAACGCCGTCGCCCGCCAGCTGAGTGCCGAGCAGCCAGCCCAGGCGCTGTACAAGCTCGAACAGCTGTCGCCGGCGTTCCCCCCTGGCGCGCCTTCCAACGTGCGCAAGCCCACGCTCATCGGCGCTCTCGGTCTCGGTGTGATCGCCGCCGTCTTCGCCGCTCTGGGCGCTGCTGCCCTGCGGCGGCGACTCAACAAGGCCAACGAGATCAAGAAGTTCATAGGCACCGACGTGATCGCCGAGATCCCGAGGATGCGCGACGTCCGGCCGGCCATCGTGGCGGCCGGCACCGGCGTCGAGGCCGAGGTCTTCCAGCAGCTGCGCAGCAACCTGATGTTCAAGAGCCCCGAGGGCCGCCCGTTCACGGTGGCGGTCACCTCGTGCCGGCCCTCGGAGGGCAAGACGTTCGTTGCCGCCAATCTCGCCTGGGTGCTGGCATCCGGATTCGCCGGCAGCATCGCTGTCGACTGCGACGTCAGGCGTCCCGCCCTTCACACCCTCATCGGGGTGCCGTTCAGCTCCGGTGTTTCCGGCCCGGTCCGTGACGCGTTGCACCGGATCTGGTCCGCATCGGGCCGCCCTTCACTGGGGGTCATCCCGGCGGGGATCTCCGACCGTCATCCGGCCGATGTGATCGCTGACCATCTGCCGCAGATCATGGACGAGATCACCAAGTCGGGCCGGACGGTGGTCGTCGACTGCCCGCCGGTGCTGGGTACCGCCGAAACCGCCATTGTCGCTTCACTGGTCGACCTGGTGATCGTGGTCATCGACGGCCGCAAATTCAATCCGGAGCTGCTCCAGGCCTGCCTGAGCAAGCTCGAGATCGCCGGCGCCAAGCTTGCCGGCGTGGTGCTCAACCGGGTTCGGCCCGGCCGCGACCAGGAGTTGGGCTACGGCTACTACCTGCCCCGCCCCTCCGGTGTCACCGCCCGGTCGGCGAGCGCACCGTCGGCGTCGGACAGGGGGGGAGTCGGCACCCCGACCGTCCAGCGCCGCGGTTCGGGCACGCCTGGCGCTGCGGAAGCATCCGCAGTCGTCACCGATTCCGGCGCGACCACGACCACGACCCGTAGGGGACACTCGGCCATGCCGGTGGGGGAGACGGCCAACGGCAACGGCTCGCAGGAGCTTTCCGGCGAGGCGCCACCCGACCTGACCGCCACCCGGTGAACCTCCCCCCGGCTCTGATCTGAGGGGGGACACCGGGTAGCTTCTGGAAATGGCGCGAGGTGCCCGGTGGCGGCCCGGCCGCTATGCGCTCGGGACATGCGCCGTCGCATTGCTGCTCGCTGTCCTCGATGTCGTCTGGCTCGTGCATTTCCAGGCACACGGCCCGCTGAACGGGGACGAGGCGGGTTACATGGCCATGGCCGCCCGCGACACCCACGCGCTCACCGGTGGCGGTCCGGGCTCCCTCGTCCGTGCCTTCGTCGATCAGCGATACGAAGCGCCGTTCGCTCCGCTGGTGGCGTCCATCGTCATGTCCGTCTTCGGGATCTCCGCCGTGGTGGGGTTGACCACCTTGGCCTTGTTCGCAGTGGTCCTCGTTCTTGCCACCTACGGCGTGGCGCGCGCCGTCGTGGGTCCCCCGTGGGCGGCCTTGGCCGCTCTCGTCACCGGGTGCATGCCGGCTGTGCTCGCGTTCAGCCGCGACTTCGAGTTCGCCGTGCCTTCCGC
>DATHCF010000384.1:0-2115 GCA_035319705.1 Acidimicrobiales bacterium
GCTGCTCGGACGCGACTCGGTGACCATCAATTCGGGGGGAGAGAAGATCTTCGCCGAGGAGGTCGAACAGGCCCTTCTCCGCCACCCGGCCGTGGCCGACGTGGTGGTGGCGGGCCGGCCCAGCGAGCGGTGGGGTCAGGAGGTGGTGGCGCTCGTCCAGCTGGCCGAGGGGCAGAACGCCACCGCCGACGAGCTGATGGCCGAAGCCGGCCGGCACATCGCGCGCTACAAGCTGCCGAAGGCCGTCGGCTTCTACGACACGATCGTGCGCTCGCCTTCCGGCAAGGCCGACTACCGCTGGGCCCGCCAGCAGGCGCTGCAAGTCTGATCGGCGCGCCTCGTGGCCTTCGTCGAGATCACCCGGCCTCGGGACCAGGTGGCCCTGGTCACTTTGAACCGGCCCGAACGCATGAACGCCATGGCCTTCGACGTCATGATCCCCCTGCGCCAGGCCCTGGAGGATCTGAGCCGGGACAACCAGGTGCGGGTGGTCGTGCTCACCGGCGCCGGCAGCGGCTTCTGCTCGGGGGCCGACCTCGAAGATGCCGGCACCGTGCCCGACATCGCCGGCCTCACCCGCCCCACCATCGCCCTTCGGGCCATGGAGCTGCTCGACGAGGTGATCCGCCAGCTGCGGGCCATGCATCAGCCGGTGATCGCCGCGGTGAACGGTCCCGCCATCGGCGGCGGACTGTGCCTGGCGCTGGCCGCCGACATACGCCTGGCCGCCGAGACCGCCTTCTTCCGGGCCGCCGGGGTCAACAACGGGCTGACCTCGAGCGAGCTCGGCTTGAGCTATCTGCTGCCACGGGCCGTGGGGTCGTCGCGTGCCTTCGAGATCATGCTCACCGGGCGCGACGTGCCGGCCGGCGAAGCCGAGGGCATGGGCTTGGTGTCCGGCGTGGTCGCCGGCGAGACGCTGCTCGAGCGCTGTTACTCCATGGCCGAGCGCATCATCGGGCTCAGCCGGGTCGGCATCGAGCTGACCAAGCGCCTGCTGTGGTCGAGCCTGGACGCCTCCAGCCTGCACGCCCATATGGACCACGAGGGGCTGTCCCAGCTCTACGTGCGGCTCACCACCCAGAATTTCGAGGAGGCGGTGCGGGCCCGCCGGCAGGGCCGCCCACCGCGTTTCGAGGACTGACCAGGCCCCGTTCGAAGGCAAGTCAACATTCGGGCAAGCTTCGGAAGGGTGTCTCGGGTACGGCCCCCGGGTATCGACCGTGTTCGTGGCCGAACCCCGCACCGTCGACCGCCCCATGGTCCCGCCGGCCGAGCCGCTGTGGACTCCTCCCGGGCCGCCGCCGAGCAGCCAGAAGAAGAAGGAGCGCTTCACCAGGGCGCTGGTGACCGCCCTCGGGGCACTGGTGGCCATGTCGATCAGCTCCACCCTGGGCGACGTCCACTCCCGCGCCCTTCACGAGAAGCTGTTCGCCTTCGTGGGCGCCGGCGCCTTTCTGGTGCTGGCGGTGATCGCCGTGCAGAGCACCGCCGGGACCCTCACCGCCATTCTGCGTCCCCGTGCAGGACGATCGGCGCGCGGCGCCATCCGGATCCTCGTCGCCCTGTTCGGCTACATCGTGGTGTTCTTCGTGGAGCTGGGCCTGCTCGGCGTGCCGCTCGAGCACCTGCTCATCGGGGCGGGGGTGGCCGGCGTCGTGCTCGGCATCGCCGCCCAGCAGGCGCTGGGCAACGTGTTCGCCGGCCTGGTGCTCATGCTCTCGCGCCCGTTCCGGATCGACCAGCGGGGTACGCATCCGGGCCGGATCGCTGGGCGGCGTCTTCAACGCCACCGTGCGGGAGATGAGCCTCGTCTACGTCACCTTGGACACCGACGACGGCGTGCTGAACGTCCCCAACTCGGTCATGTTGCAGGTCAGGATCGGCGCCGCTCCGCCCCCGGCGGGTGGGGACGGGCACCCCCGCTGACCGCGAATCGGCGCGAAGATCGGCCCGACGTCGTGGCCGGTCCCGGCGAGCAGGGGCGGGGGCGCCCGAGACGAGGGGGAGGACATGCGGGTTGCGCTCACGGTGGGCGACTTCCTGGACCGCGCCGCGCTGGCGCATGGCGATCGCATCGCCGTCGTCGACGAGCCGGAGTGCGCCGGCTCGCTC
>DATHCF010000385.1:0-5021 GCA_035319705.1 Acidimicrobiales bacterium
GGATGATTGGCCGACGAACCGGTGAAGCTCGGCCAGGCCTCGACCACCACGTCGGCCTTCCTCCCGGCGTCGCGAGTGCCGGACGGGCACGCCTGACCGTTGTGATGCGTAGGCCGCCCCGGGAGCCTGACCGACGTGGGACTCAATCCGAGTCCCGGGTAGTCCTGGACGAAGCGTCCCAGCGTGGCGTTGTCGCCGGCGTCTGCGGCCTTGGCCGGTGCGATCTGCATGACGCCGTCACCGTCGGTGTAGAGGCCTGGCGCGGCCGAGGCGAGGTTGGGGTTGGTAGGGAGGTTGGGCTCGACGGTCCCGCAGATGTCGAAGGCCAGTGCCGCGAACCAGTGGGTGCCGATGGCGGGCTGATTGGCGCCGGAAGGGTGCTCCTTCTCGTAACGGCTGTAGAAGATGAGCGCCACGCCGAGAACGACGATCAAGACCAGCGACGTGTACCAACGAACGGGACGCCGACCGCGATAGGTCCGTCCTCCGCCGGTGCGGGCGGCGCGAGCCACCCATCTGCCTGTGTCCCTCCGTGCCATGGTCGGCCCGCCACCCTAGTCGGCGGCCCGCCGCGCTCCGCGCCGCTCCGAGTACGCCCGGAGGACCGTCACCACGGCCAATCGCAGCGCCAGGAGCAGAGCCACAGCGGGGATCCCCACGCGGCGCCAGCCCGTGGTGGTGCGGCCGGCGAAGCGAAGGGCGGAGCGATGGTGCGCCACCAGCATGCGATACGGCCTGCGCCCGGTGGAAAGCCCCTGAGTATGGGAGACCGTGGCAGCAGGCACGTAGGCGACACCGTATCCCTGGCGTCGGGCCCGCCAGCACAAAT
The DNA here is from genome assembly GCA_035319705.1 of Acidimicrobiales bacterium. Lineage (GTDB taxonomy): Bacteria > Actinomycetota > Acidimicrobiia > Acidimicrobiales > UBA8190 > UBA8190. The sequence goes on from DATHCF010000385.1 coordinate 830, forward strand.
CGGTGTCCTCCAGATACATGAAATACCGCTCGTCGAATCCGCCGAGACGCATCAACGACGACCGCCGCGCCAGAAAACATGCCCCCGAGACCCAGTCGACGCCGCAGGTGGCCGAGGTGGCGAGATCGTCCATCCGGTACCGGCGGCTGAAGCGGTTCGTCGGAGCGAACGGTGAGAGCAGTGCATGGCCGGCTGCATCGACCCATGACGGAAAACGACGGGCCGACGGGTAGCGACGTCCGTCGCTCTCCAAGATGCACGGACCGGCGATGATCCTTTCCGGGTCCTCGTCCAAGGCCGCCGCCATTGCGGCGACCGCACCCTGGTGGACCACCACATCGGGGTTGCACACCAGCACCAACTCGGAGTCGACCAGGACGAGACCGCGGTTGACGCCAGCCCCGTATCCGAGGTTCCGGCGAATGCGGACGACCCGGATTTCGTTCTCGGCGGCCTCGAGCCGTTCGGTCGACCCGTCGGTCGAGGCGTTGTCCACCACTACAAGCTCGTCCACACCTTCGGCGCGCAGCGAGGCGACACAGTCCACCAGGGCATCACCGGCGTCATGGTTGACGACGACGGCGCCGACCCGGCTTCTCACGAGCCGCCGGCGGCGATGGCCGACACCAATCGCTCCAGCGCCTCCTGCCAGGGCGGAAGCAACGGCAGCCCGAGAGCGCTCCAGGCAGCGTTGGCCAGCACCGAGTTGGCCGGCCGCGGCGCAGGCCGCGGTGGTTGAAGCTGAGCGGTGCTGATTGGCATCACCCTCTGCGGATCCTGTCCCGAGACACTCATCACAGCTCGGGCGAACTCGAACCAGGTGGTCGCGCCCTGGTTGGTGAGGTGGAACACTCCAGGGAGACGCTCGGTGGAAAGCAGCACCAGGGCGGCAGCCAGGTCGGCGGTGAAGGAGGGGCTGCCCCGTTGGTCGTCGACGAAGCGCATCGGCTGGTCCCCGGCGGCCAGGCGCAACACGGTCCGCACCATGTTGGCGCCGTGGTACCCGCTCACCCACGAGGTCCGGACGATGGTGTCCGCTGCGTCGAGCTCGAGCTCCCCTCCGCGCTTGCTGCGGCCGTAGACCGACAGCGGATTGGTCTGATCCCATTCGACGTACGGCCGGTCGGCGGTGCCGTCGAAGACATAGTCGGTCGACACGTACACCACGTGGGTGCCATGGCGGCGGGCAGCTTCGGCGACGTGCCTCGTACCCATGGCGTTGACGGTGAATGCCCGCTCCGCATCAGTCTCGCAGGCGTCAACGGCCGTCCAGGCTGCACAGTGCACCACGACGTGCGGACGGAACGCCTCGAAGACCGCTGCCACCTTGTCCCGCTTCGACACATCGAGGCTTCGACGATCCGCAGCCATCAGCTCGATGGCGCGGCCAATCGACCCCTTCCATTTGCCGAGCGCATCCTGGACTCCCCCCACCGGCGACGACCCTCCGAGCACGTCCGCCACGTCGCGACCGAGCCCGCCGCTTGCTCCGGTGACCAGAACTCGCAAGGCAGGTCTTTATCTCTAGGCCGTGCTCGGTGCCCAGCTGGTCTCCACCACCGGCGCCCGGTTCCTGAGCGGCTCCCACCAGCCCCGGTTGCTCTCGTACCAGTGGACGGTGGCGGCCAGTCCGTCCTCGAAGCCGATGGTGGGCTCCCATCCGAGCTCCTTGCGGATCTTGCCGCAATCGAGAAGGTACCTGCGGTCATGCCCGGGGCGATCTGGGACGATGGTCTTGAGCGAATCGGGTTTGCCCAGTGTCCGCAGCACGGCGTCGGCGATGTCGGTGATGCTGGCCTCGATCCCACTGCCCACGTGGTAGGTCTCGCCGATGCGGCCCTGTTGCAAGACGACGTCGACGGCGCGGCAGTGGTCGATCACGTGCAACCATTCCCGCCGGTTGTCGGTGGAGGCGTACAGCGGCAGAGGTTTGTCGTCCAGAGCATTGGCGGTGAAGAGGGGGATGATCTTCTCCGGGAATTGGTAGGGCCCATAGTTGTTGGAACAGTTCGTGATGGTGGCGGGTAGCCCATATGTCTCCACGTAAGCACGCACGGCATGGTCGGCTCCCGCCTTGGAGGCGTTGTACGGGGTGCGCGGCCGATAGGGGTCGTCTTCGGTGAACGCGGTGCCGGCGTCGAGGGGGAGGTCGCCGTACACCTCACAGGTCGAGATGTGATGGAAGCGGGCGAGGCCGACATGGCGGGCTGCCTCGAGCATCGACTGGGTTCCCAACACGTTCGTCCGGAAGAAACGGGCCGGATCCAAGACGGCCAAGCTGTTGTGGGATTCGGCGGCGAAGTGGACGACAGTGTCGATTTCGAAACCCTCCAGCGCCCTGATGGCGGCTTCGGTGTCGCAGACGTCGGCATGGACGAATGCCACCCGGTCGGCCACGTCTTCGAGGTTGCTCCGGTTGCCGGCGTAGGTGAGGGCGTCGTACGCCACCACCCGGTCGTCCGGGTATTCGGACACCCAGTAGCGGACGAAGTTGGATCCGATGAAACCGGCACCACCGGTTACCAGGAGGTTCACAGAAGGGCCATGGTAGACGGCGCCGATGTGGTCTTCCGAACATTCACCCGTTTGCGCGCACGTGGATCACATCCCCCGCGCTGATGGTCCTCAGGCGGGCACCGACGTCCACCACCAAGTGCCCTTCGGCGGTGACGTCGACAGCGACGCCGCTGCACTCGCCCTCAGCGCTCGTCACCACCACGTGCTGCCCGAGGGTGGCACACCGTCGCCGATACTCGCTGGCCAACCCGGCACGACCTGCCTCGTCGCCGAGCACGCCCAGGAGGCGGTCCAGGCCGATCAGGAGCGCATCGAGGAGTCGGCCCTTGTCGACCTCGATCTGCGTCTCCCGGAGTATGGACGTGGCCGTTGTCTGCACGGCGTCGGGCTCGCCTCCGCCGGCGCCCGGCGGCGGCCAGCCGACGTTGAGCCCGATCCCCACCACCACCGCCCGTCCCCCTCCGACCTGCAGCGGCACCGACTCGGCCAGGATGCCGGCCAGCTTCCTCCTCCCCACCATGAGATCGTTCGGCCACTTGAGCGAAGGTTGGAGGCCGGCCAGCCGCCGACAGGCGTCGGCGGTCGCCAATCCCGCTGCCGCCGTGCACAGGTACAGCTGTTCGACCGGGAGGTCCGGGACGAGGAGCACCGACACGAGCAGGTTGGCCCCCTTCGGCGCTTCCCAACGGCGTCCCTGCCGGCCGCGGCCCGCCGTCTGGTGGTCGGCCACCGCCACCACGCCGTGGAGGGGCCGCAGGCGAGCAAGCTCCAGCAGGTAGCGGTTGGTGGAGTCGATCTCCGTGAACCGTCGAATCTCGCCGAAGCGCGTCCCTGCCGGCCCCGTGTCGAGCCCGTCGGGAGCCGGCTGCGGGTCGCCGGGACCGGAGACCTCGGTGGCTGACACGGCCGCCACCCTATTGCCGGGCCACATGGCACCTACCCCGAACGCCGTGCCAAGGTGGTGAGCCGTGTTCGAGAAGGTCCTGATCGCCAACCGAGGTGAGATCGCCGTGCGGGTGATCCGCACGTGCCGCGAACTGGGCATTGCCACGGTAGCGGTGTACTCCGAGCTCGACCGCGACGCCATGCACGTGCGCATGGCAGACGAGGCCTACAGCCTCGGCGGCCAGACGGCGGCCGAGAGCTACCTGAACACGCCGGCCATCCTCGACGCCATCCGCCGCAGCGGCGCTCAGGCCGTGCACCCGGGCTACGGGTTCTTCTCCGAGAACGCGGACTTCGCCCGGGCCATCGGGGCCGAGGGGGTGACCTTCGTCGGGCCGCCGCCGGAAGCCATCGAGGTCATGGGCGACAAGATCAGCTCGCGGCGCGCCGCCGAGGCCGCAGGGGTAGCGGGAGTCCCCGGTCGATCCGAGCCGCTCCTCGATCCGGCCGAGTTGGCCGAGTTCGGCAACAGAAACGGCTGGCCGGTGGCCATCAAGGCCGCCTACGGAGGCGGCGGGCGGGGCATGAAGGTGGTCTCCGGCCCCGGCGAGGCGGCGGAGGCCATGGAGTCGGCGCAGCGAGAGGCCCGGGCGTACTTCGGCCGGCCCGAGATCTACCTGGAGCGGTACCTCGACTGGCCACGCCATATCGAGATGCAGATCATCGCCGACGGTCTGGGCAACGCCGTCTGGCTGGGCGAGCGCGACTGCTCGTGCCAGCGGCGTCATCA
>DATHCF010000386.1:0-4851 GCA_035319705.1 Acidimicrobiales bacterium
AACCCGGGATCCGGCGGACAGTCGGGATCCTGACGTTCGGCCCTAACGTCTCGAGCACGCCCTGTTCCACACTCGGTTCATGGACACCGACTCCTATCTCGACGGCCTGATGGCAGCCGTCGTAGCCAAGAACCCGCTCGAGACCGAATTCCACCAGGCAGTGGGCGAAGTGCTTCGCTCGCTCGCTCCCGTCATCGAGCGCCGGCCGATCTACCGGGAGCAGAAGGTGCTCGACCGCATGGTGGAACCCGAGCGGGTGGTGATGTTCCGGGTGTCCTGGGTGGACGACAGCGGCGAGATCCAGGTCAACCGGGGTTACAGGATCCAGATGAACAGCGCCATCGGTCCGTACAAGGGCGGCTTACGCTTCCACCCCTCGGTGACGCTCGGTCTCCTCAAGTTCCTCGCCTTCGAGCAGGTGTTCAAGAACTCGCTCACCTCCCTGCCCATGGGCGGCGCCAAAGGCGGCGCCGATTTCGACCCCAAGGGCCGAAGCGACAGCGAGGTCCGCCGTTTCTGCCACTCCTTCATGTCGGAGCTCTACCGCCATATCGGGCAGTTCACTGATGTCCCTGCCGGCGACATCGGGGTCGGGGGCCGGGAGATCGGCTACCTGTTCGGCCAGTACAAGCACATCACCAACCAGTTCACCGGAGCGATCACTGGCAAGGGGGTCAACTGGGGGGGCTCGTTGGTCCGGCCCGAGGCCACCGGCTACGGGGTGGTGTACTTCGCCGAAGAGATGCTGGCCACCCGTCAACAGTCGCTCCAGGGAAAGCGCTGTCTCGTGTCGGGTGCCGGCAACGTGGCGCAGTACGCCGTGGAGAAGCTCATCGACGTGGGAGCGATTCCGCTCACCATGTCCGACTCCGACGGATTCGTGCACGACCCCGACGGCATCGACGCCGGGAAGCTGGCGTTCGTGCTCGAGTTGAAGAACGTCCGGCGGGGCCGCATCTCGGAGTACGCCGAGCGCTACCCGGCCTCCCGCTTCACACCGGTGACCGGGCCCGATCACAACCCGCTGTGGTCGGTTCCGGCCGATTGCGCCTTCCCCTGCGCCACCCAGAACGAGATCTCGGCCAAGGACGCCGAGACGCTGGTGGCCAACGGCGTGCAGCTGGTCGCCGAGGGAGCGAACATGCCCACGGTCCCCGACGGGATCGAGCGGTTCCTCGACGCCGGCATCCTCTACGGGCCCGGAAAAGCGGCCAATGCCGGCGGTGTGGCGGTTTCCGGGCTCGAGATGACCCAGGACGCCGTGCACATGATGTGGCCGGCCGAGCGCGTCGACCAACTACTCCGCCAGATCATGGCCACGATCCACAAGCAGGTGCGGGCCGCCTCCACCGAGTACAGCCGCCCCGACGACTACGTGACGGGCGCCAACGTAGCCGGGTTCCTGAAGGTCGCCGACGCCATGTTGGACGAAGGGGTCTTCTAGTCAGGCTCGGCTCGCACCGATCCCGACGGTCTCGGGCTCGGACCAGCTCCGCAAGCGGCGCAGCAGGGAGATCTTCTTGCGCTGGTGGCTGCTCATGCGGACGAGGACGTCGTCGAGCGTGGCCACGGCGCGGTCGACGTACGGCCCCTTGTTGAGCATCACGCACTCCGCACGGCCGGCCAGCGCCGCGTCGGAGATCTCCGCTCGCGAGGGCCGGCCGGTTCGTGCCATCTGGTCGAGGACCTCGGTGGCCCAGATGACCGGAACATGTGCCGCGTCGCACAGCCACAGCATCTCCTCCTGGACCTCGGCCAGCCGCTCGAAGCCGCACTCCACCGCCAGGTCGCCACGGGCCACCATCACCCCGAAGCGCTCGGACTCCATGGCGGCGAGGAGGATCTCGGGCAGGGCCACGAAGCCCCGCTCGTTCTCCACCTTGAGGATCACCCCCAGCGACTGTCCGCCGAGCTCGGCCAGCCTTTGCCGGAGCTCGACGACGTCGGCCGGCCCCTGGGTGAAGGAGAGGCCCACCAGATCGGCGTTCCGGGCCACGAAGCGCAGGATCGGCTCGTCCTCGGGTACCACAGAAGGCATGGACAGCGCGCTGTCGGGGAAGTTGATCCCCTTCTCGGCACGAAGCCTCGAACCGCCGGGAGAAGCAGCGGCGATCGTCAGGTCGATCTCGCCCGGCCGGCACTCCACCACCGTGCCCTGGATCCTGCCCTCGTCGAAGAACACCCGGTCGCCCACGCCGACGGCGGCGAGGACCTCGGGAAGGGTCGTGCCGATGCGGGCCCGGAGGGTGGCACCATCCGGCCGGTCGCCCGCGTGTCCCACCGGCGGGACAGGAGAGAGATCCGCCGTCAAGGTGAGCAGGTCGCCGGGGCACAGCACCAGGGCCTGCTCCACCGGTGGCAACTGCCCCACCGTCGACCGCGCGCCGCCAGGGGCGGTCAGGCATTCACCGGTTTCGAGGTAGGTGGTGTCGTCGGCCGCGACGAGGGCGGTGGTGCCATCTGCTTCGAGCACTCGAAGCCGCCGGGGCGACCGGCGGGTGTCGCACAACGAGATGGCGTCGCCCGCTCGCAGATCGCCGAGCCACTGAAGAGCGACCGGGATGAGGGGGGGCTGTCCGGCCTCCGACGGCAGCGCCGGCATCGCCAGCGGGCGATCCCCTTCCGCGGTGCCGACGAGGCGGGCCAGGGCGGGAACCACCGGTATCCCCCGCGCATCGCGTCGAGGACGTAGGCGGACCACGCGCGGACCGGGCTGCACCGGCCCGGTGCGCAGCTTGGGACCGGGAATGTCCATGAGCACGGCACAACTCCGGCCGGCGGCGCCGGCTGCCCGGCGCACGTTGCCGGCGATCGCCTTCCACGTCGCCTCGTCGTCGTGGGCACAGTTGACGCGCGCACAGTCCATGCCGGCGTCCACCAGACGCCGCACCAGAGCCAGATCACCGGCCGCCTCCGACGGCATGGTCACCAGGATCCGCGTCGAACGGCCGGCCGGCGCGGCCCCGAGAAGGGCGGCGGTGTTGTCCTCCAGCAGCCGGCCTCCCCCTTCGAAGCTGACTGCCGCCTCGGTCCGGTGCGCGGCGTGCTCGCCCGCCAACAGGTACAAGGTGGCCAGCACCCGCTCGACGGTGGTGATGACGTGCTCCTCGGACCTTCCGAGCGACGAGAGCCCCAGCGCGGCCAGGCCCTCCTGCAGGGGTCGCAGGTCGTAGCTGCGCAGGGTCAGATAGTCGACGAGGTTGGCGGCGCTGCGCCGATGGCGGGGATGCAGACGTGCCAGGGTGGGCTCGAGCTCTACGTGCCGGCGCCGCATCTCGGCGTGCAACTCCTCGAGCTGGCGGGCCAGCCGTCGGGCCGAGATCGCCACCGACCCGTTGGTGTGCTCCACTGTTTCAGCATCGAATCGGCGTGCTGCAGCCACCAGGGCAGAACGTCCCGAGTAGCCTCACAAGGGCGCGCCATCAGATCGCGCCATCCGGACCGCGCCATTCAAACAGGGAGGCCCGATGGATGCAGGCGAGGACCTCGGGGCAGATCCCATCTCGGACACCGAGCTGACCGCGCTGGCGCTGGCGGCCGATCCCGATGCACCGCTCGACCCCGGAGCCGTCCCCATGGACCTGTACCGCGGCACCCGCTACCGGGCGCTGCCGGAGTGGTACATGGCCCCGGTCATGGCGCGGGTCACCGGCCGCTGCCGGCGGTTGGTGGTCGTGGCCGTGATCAGCGCCTTCCTCGTCATCGAGGCCTTCGGTCTGTTCAGCACCTACGGGCAGCTGCCCTTCGGACACTGAGTGGCGACCGGCCCCTCACCGCCCGCCGGGCCGTGGGGGCTAGCCGAAGGTGAAGTCGTAGGCCTGCACGCCCGGCGTGAAGCTGAGCAGCAGCGTCCCGTTCGTGAGTGCCGCAGAGCTGTACATCGTGTACAGCCCGGGGACGCCGCTCACCGTGATGGTCCTGGGCGGGCCGCCGTCGAGGGCGACCGTGACCGTGCCCGATCCGCCGAGGACCAGGTACACGTCCTTGGCCTGGATGCCGAGCTCGATGCGGGCGTCCTGGCCGGCGGTGGCAGCCTGCGATCCCACCGTCCACACCCCGGACAGGCCGTAGCCGCCGGCCGGCAGTGAGGAGGGGAAGCTGTAGGTGGCGGCGCGGTCCGGCGTGATCTCAGCGCCGACGAGGTACTCCGAGCGGTCGTAACCCAGGTACGTCTCGGGGTTGGTGGGCTCGGTCGGCGTCTTGTCGGGCACGCCGCTCGGCGGCGGCAGCACCAGGCCCGGATGGGCGTCGTCCAGAAGGGTGCGGATGAGCGACTCGGTCTGGCCGTAGTTGCCTTCGCCGAAGTCCACATGCCGCACCTGGCCCTGGGCGTCGATCAGGTACTCGGCCGGCCAGTACTCGTTGTCGTAGGCGTTCCAGGTGCCGTAGTCGTCGTCGACGGCGATCGGATAGTCGACTCCCAGCTGGGCGGCGGAAGAGGCGACGTCCGACACCACGTGCTCGAAGGCGAACTCCGGAGTGTGCACCCCGACCACCACGAAGCCGTCGGGGCTGTAGAGGTGGTACCAGGCCTCGACGTGGGGCAAGGTGCGCTGACAGTTGATGCACGAGTAGGTCCAGAAGTCCACGAGCACCACCTTGCCGCGCAGCGACGCCAAGGTGAGCGGCCGGCCTCCGGGGGTGTTCAGCCAGGCAGTGACATCACGGAAGCCGGGGGCGGCGCCGCAGTCCTGCAGGACGGGGTCGTCGGCCTTGCAGGTGCTCAACATGAGCTGCGCGTGTCGGTGGCCGGTCAGGTTCTGGAGCTGGTGGGTCACGAAGCCGCCGCCCTCCACGTCGCTCTGCAGGGCGCTCGTGTACCCGGGCACGGCGCGCTGCAACCCGTCGGTG
>DATHCF010000387.1:0-2055 GCA_035319705.1 Acidimicrobiales bacterium
CCCGTAGAGCACCTCGGGGTTCGAACAGTGCGAGAACTCGGAGAGAAAGTGGTGCTCGACCGTCCACAGCGCGTCCCAGCCGAAGCGCTCGGCGGCCACGGCCTGCTCGAGCACGTTCTTGTAGGCCAGGTGTTCGGAATCCGCCTCCCACGGACGGGGAACGGGGATCTCGTAGAACAGAGCGAATCGCACGCTGCCCCCTCTGCTCGGCGCCGGGCTCGGCCGTATCATCGCCCACATGCGGGGCTTGCGGGGGAAGAACGTCATCGTCACCGGAGCCGCTTCGGGGATCGGGCGGGCGACTGCCCTCCGCCTCATGGAGGAGGGCGCCAACGTGGCCGGGGCCGATTTGGCGGACGACCCCGGGCCACCGGAGCCCGCCGGAGCCGAACAGCAACCGCATGCCGGTGGCGGCGAGCGGGGCGCCGGTGCCGGCCGGTGGTGGTATCGGGCCGCCGACGTGAGTGACGAAGCAGCGGTGGCGGCGCTGGTGGCGGACACGGCGGGCGAGTTCGGCTCGGTGGACGGTCTGGTGCACGCTGCCGGCGTGGCCGGCGGCGGGCCTGCTCATCTCCTCGACGCCGACGAGTGGAACCGCGTGGTCTCGGTGAACCTCACCGGGACGTTCCTCATCGCCAAGCACGTCATCAGCCGCATGCTGGAGCAGCCGCTCGGCGAGGGAAGCCGGGGCGCACTGGTGACCATCGCCAGCATCGAAGGACTCGAAGGGACCGCCGGCGGCAGCTCGTACAACGCCGCCAAAGGGGGCGTTGTGCTTCTCACCAAGAACCTGGCCATCGACTACGCCGGGGTGGGGATCCGCGTGAACACCATCTGCCCGGGCTTCATCGACACCCCGATGACCAAGATGATCTTCTCGCTCCCGGGCATGGAGGAGAGCCGCCGGGCCATCACCAAGGAGCACAAGCTGGGCCGGTACGGCCGGCCGGAGGAGATCGCTTCGGCCGCCGCCTTTCTGCTGTCCGAGGACGCCTCGTTCGTCACCGGCCACGCCCTGGTGGTGGACGGGGGGTACACAGCCGGACGCGACCACGGGGTCACGGCACTGTTCGGGCTGAACGCGCCGCCCCGTGGTTGACCGACGTGACGCATGGTGGACGCCACACCCGTGTGAGTGGGCATCGAGCAAACTCTCGGTGACAACTCGCCCTTCCAACGGAAGGGGAAAGGGACTAAAGTCCTTTTCGCAACCGGGATTGCGTCTTGTCCATCACCGGTTGACGGGGGGGCGGGCTCCAAGTCTGGGAGGGGCGAGGAGCAGGGGAGGGGCATGTCCGACGACGGGGCACTGCAGGTCGGGACGCCCATCGAGGTACGGAACCGGTACCTGGGCAACTGGTCCACCGGCTTTGAGATCCATGCCTGCACCGACGAGGGTTGTGTCATCAGGCGTAGTTCCGACGGGGTGATCCTCGGAGGCATCGTTCCGTTCGACGAGATCCGCCTCGGCCCCGTGGTGCGACGACAGGACGACGAGGCCCAATCGCCGGGGGCGACGAGCGTGCTGGTCGTCGAGGACAACGAAGCGGTGCGCTTCTCCATCGCCGACATCCTGCGCAAGAGCGGCTACGCCGTTTCGGAGGCCACCGATGGCCTGTCCGCTCTGGGCATCCTCTCCTGGGTGCCCGTCGACGTGCTGCTCCTCGACCTGGCCATGCCGATCTACCACGGGCGCTTCGTCCTGAAGCACATCGATCCGGTGCCGCCGGTCGTCGTCGTCTATTCAGGCTTTGCCTACGAGAATCCCGAAGAGATCCGGCGCGAGGTCCGGTCGAAGGTGTTTCGTTACGTCCGCAAGCCCGTACAGCCGTCGGAGCTGGTCGCCGTCATCGGGGAGGCCCTGGACGAGGCCCGCGGAGGGGAAAGCGATCCCCAGGTCCGGGTGCAACTCGCCGGAGCGCCTGACACCCCCGCCCCCTGAGGCCCCCGCCCCTGACGCCCCGGCTCTGAGAATCCCGCCGATGGCGGGGCCGTCCAGCTCAGCCGGCGGCGGCCTCTTCCTCTTCAATGGCCGTGATCTCCTCCAGGCGCGGC
>DATHCF010000388.1:0-5229 GCA_035319705.1 Acidimicrobiales bacterium
CGAACGCCCCCTCGACATCGCCACCATGGCCGACGACGTGCACGCCGTGGTCGAGCAGCTCGGCCTCGAGGGCTGTCTGCTCGTGGGCCACTCCATGGGCGGGATGGTGGCGCTCCAGCTGGCGCAGCAGCTCGACCGCAATGGGCGGATTCCCTTCGGCGCCATGGTGGTGGTGTCCAGCGCGTCGGGACCGTTCGTCAAGGTTCCCGGGTGGCGTTCGGTGGCCAGGGTCGGTGCGCCGGCATGGAGCCGCATGACGCTTCTGGCCGAGCGGGCCGGCGGCACCCTGGCGCCGGCCGAGGACCTCCGATGGTGGATGGTGCGTCTCGGCTTCGGGCCCGAGCCGGTGCCCGCCCAGGTCCGCTTCGTCGAGCAGGTACAGGCCGCCACCGCCACCGGCACCCTGGCCCGGCTGCTGCCCATGCTGGCCGGGCTCGATCTGTCCACCGGGCTGTTCGACGTCGAGCTGCCGGTGCTCGTGGTGGTGGGCACCCACGACCGTCTCACCCCACCCCGTTACGCGCGGCGCCTGGCCTCCTCGCTGCAACACGGCCAGCTGGTGGAGCTGCCCCGTTGCGGGCACATGCCGATGCTCGAGCGGCGCCGGGAGTTCTCACGCCTGCTCGACGAATTCTGCGCCAAGGTCGGCTGACCGCCGCCGCCGGGGCGCAGGAGGCCCGGCGGTAGATTGCCGCAGGTGCCCACGCTCGAGGAGCTTCGCAGCGAGGCTCTCGGCTGTACGCGTTGCCCGCTGTCGGAGGGGCGGACTCAGGTCGTCTTCGGGGTCGGCAATCCCGACGCCAAGCTCATGTTCGTGGGCGAGGGCCCCGGCCGCGAGGAGGACCTGCAGGGCGAGCCGTTCGTGGGCCGCTCCGGCAAGCTGCTCGACACCCTCATGCGTCAGGAGATGGGCATCGACCGGACCCGGTGCTTCATCGCCAACGTGTTGATGTGCCGCCCTCCCGGCAACCGCGACCCGCTGCCGGCGGAGATCGCCGCCTGTCGTCCGCACCTGTTGGCCAAGATGGACCTGCTGGAGCCGAAGGTGGTGGTGACCCTCGGCAACTTCGCCACCCGCGCGCTTCTCGAGACGAGCGAAGGCATCCGCAGGTTGCGCGGCCGTTCCTACCCGTTCCGAAACGGACAGCTGGTCCCGACCTACCACCCGGCTGCCGCCCTGCGCGGCGGGGCGGAGGTGGTGGCCGAGATGCGCGCCGACCTCGTGCGGGCCAAGCGACTGCTCGAGGAGGCGGGACCGTGAGGGTGGCCCGTGCACCCTCTGACACCGTGCTGCAGGCCGTCACCACTTCGGCGCCCGAGACCTGCCGGCTCGGGGCGGCGCTGGCGCGGGTGTTGCGTCCCGGCGACGTGGTGCTGCTGTGCGGCGAGCTGGGCGCCGGCAAGACCACGCTCGTGCAGGGGCTGGCCGGGGCGCTGGGGGTGGAGGAGCAGGTGACCAGTCCCACCTTCACCCTGGTGCGTCCCTATGCCTGCGGCGCGCCGCGCAGCGCGCAGAACCCCACGGCGCTGCGCGTGCTGCTGCACGCCGATCTCTACCGGCTCGAGCGCTCGCGCGAGCTGGCCGACCTGGCTCTCGGCGAGCTGGTGGAGGAGGAGGCGGCCGCTGTGGTCGAGTGGGGCGAGGTGGCGGACGCGGAGCTGGCAGACCAGGCGCTTCGCGTCGAGCTGTCGGTGGACGACGACGAGCCCGAGCGGCGACAGGTGACGGTGGTGTTCCCCCCGGGACGCCAGGGCGACGCCGGGGAGCTTCGCGCCGCGCTGGCCGGCGCCGGAAGCGGGTGAGCGGTGCTCGTGCTCGGCATCGAGTCGGCCACCGAGATGGCGGGGGCGGCACTGGCCGACGACAGCGGCCTGCTCGACAGCGTGTCGGTCGCCGGTCGCCGACACGGCGAGAGCCTGGCCCCGGCCGTCGAGTTCGTGTGCGCCAGAGCGGGCGTCTCGCTGTCGCAATTGGACGCCGTGTGCGTCGACGTGGGCCCGGGCCTGTTCACCGGGTTGCGGGTGGGGGTGTCCACCGCCAAGGCCCTCGGCTTCGCTCTCGGCGTGCCGGTGGTGGCGGTCGGGAGCCTGGAGCTGCTCGCCGGCAGCGCCGTGCCGTGGATGGCCGCTGCTGATCCGGCCGCTCTGCTCGTGCCGGTGATCGACGCCCGGCGCGGCCTTCTGTTCGCGGCGCGCTTCGGCCTGGCCGGCCCGGCCGGCGGGGGGTCACGGCGCGTCGGTGATGACGGTCCTTTCGGGCCGCAGCTCGAGCGGCAGTCAGAAGACCGCCTGACCGAGCCCGAGGTCCTGGCCGAAGAGCTGGCCGCGGAGGTGCGGACCGGACGGCACTGCGTCGTGTTCGGCGACGGGGCGCGACGCTACGGCGAGCTTCTGCGGACCAGCGGAGCCAGGGTGCTGGGGGCGTGCAGCGCTCCGGACGTGGGCCTCTTGGCCATCACCGGTGTGCGCCGGGCGCTGGCCGGCGAGGGGCGTCCGGCATCCGAGCTGTCCGCCCGCTACCTGCGGCCGGCGGACGTGCGCATCAAGTGGGAGACGCGCATGACGACCCGCCCGCCACGCCCGACGCAGCTGTCCGGCTCGTGACCATGGACGAGCTGTACGACAGGGAGGATCCCGCCGGCGGCGACGTGATCGGTGCGGTGCGCGTGGCCCCCATGCGCCGTCGGCAGCTTCGCTCGGTGTGCCGCATCGAAGAGGAGTGCTACCCGCGGCCGTGGTCGGCGACGCTGTTTCTCTCCGAGCTGGCCCAGCGCACGTCGCGCCGCTACACAGTGGCCACCATCGGGCCGCTGTTGGTCGGCTACTGCGGGCTCATGCTGGTGGGCGACGAGGGACACGTCACCACCTTGACGGTCGACCCGCCCTGGCAGCACCGGGGCATCGGCACGCTGCTGCTGCTCGACGCCGCGCGCGCGGCGGTGACACTCGGGCTCAAGCACATGACGCTCGAGGTGCGGGCGTCCAACGCCCCCGCCCAGGTGCTGTACCGGCGCTTCGGGTTCGCCCCTGCGGGCGTGCGGCGCAACTACTACGCCGAGACGGGTGAGGACGCCATCGTCATGTGGGTGCACGACATCGATTCCGAGTCCTACGCCCAGCGCCTGCAGGGCATCGAGGCCCGCCTACGCTCGCCCCGGTGAAGGCGACGGTCCTCGGCATCGAGACCTCGTGCGACGAGACGGCCGCGGCGGTGGTGCGCGCCGGCACCGACGTCTGCTCGTCGGTCGTCTCCAGCCAGGTCGACCTGCACGCCGCCTACGGTGGCGTCGTCCCCGAATTGGCCGGTCGGGCGCACCTCGAGGTGCTCACCGCCGTGCTGTCGGAGGCCCTTCAGCGCGCCGGCCTCGACGGGTCCCGTGCCCCGGCCCTCGACGCCGTGGCCGCCACCGTCGGGCCCGGGCTCATGGGCTCGCTGCTCGTGGGCGCCAGCGAGGCCAAGGCATTGTCGTTGGCCTGGGGGGTGCCGTTCGTGGCGGTGAACCACCTGGAGGGCCATCTGTTCGCCGCCCTGCTCGAGCACCGGGAGCTGGCCTGGCCGCTCGTGGTGCTGCTCGTCTCCGGGGGACACAGCATCCTCGTGGCCATGCAGGGCCCTGGCCGCTACCGGAAGATGGGCGCCACCCTGGACGACGCCGCCGGCGAGGCCTTCGACAAGGTGGCCCGGTTCCTGGGGCTCGGATACCCGGGCGGCCCGGCCATCGAGCGCGCCGCCGCCGGGGGGGACCCGGCCGCCTTCGATTTCCCCCGGCCGCTTCTGGAGGAGGGCCTGGACCTGTCCTTCAGCGGGCTCAAGACGGCGGTGGTGCGCGCCGTGCGCGCCCGGCCGGAGGCGAGCGACGAGGACGTGGCCGCCTCCTTCCAGCGGGCGGTGGTGGAGGTGCTCGTGACCAAGGTGTGCCGTGCGGCGCTGGCGGCCGGTGCCGGCGGGATCTGCCTGGCCGGCGGGGTGGCGGCCAACGGGCCGCTGCGTGAGGCGGCCACCGCCGCCGGTGCCGAGCTCGGCCTCCCCGTCTACCTGCCGAGCCGGGCCATGTGCACCGACAACGCGGCGATGATCGCCGCCGCGGGCTGGTGGCAGCTCGAGCACCTGGGCCCGAGCCCGCTCGACACCCCGTGCGACCCGGCGCTGTCGCTGCCCTTCGAGTCCTGAGCCGGGGCCCCCTGGTCCGTGCCCCGGCCCCGCGGTTGTGCCGCCCGGCGCCGGCCGCTATCGTTAGCACTCGCAACCCTAGAGTGCTAAAGGTCCCCAGGAGGGCGCGCACAGATGAATCTCCAGCCTCTCGAAGACCGGATCGTGGTCCGTCCCAACGAGTCCGAGGAGACCACCGCCTCGGGTCTCGTGATCCCCGACACCGCCAAGGAGAAGCCCCAGCAGGGCGAGGTCCTGGCCGCCGGCCCGGGACGGCGGACCGAGAACACCGGCGAGATCGTCCCCTTGGACGTGAAGGTGGGTGACACCGTCGTCTACTCCAAGTACGGCGGCACCGAGATCACCGTCGACGGCGAGGACCTGCTCATCCTCTCCAGCCGCGACGTGCTGGCCAAGGTCAAGAAGTAACCCCCGGACTTCCGGGAACCACCACCTCCTCAGACAGAAGGTCCGTTCATGGCAAAGATCCTCAAGTTCGACGAAGCCGCGCGCCGCGCCCTGGAGGCCGGCGTGGACAAGCTGGCCGACACCGTCAAGGTCACCCTCGGCCCCAAGGGCCGCAACGTGGTCATCGACAAGAAGTTCGGCGCCCCCACCATCACCAACGACGGCGTGACCATCGCCCGCGAGGTCGAGCTCGAGGACGGGTTCGAGAACATGGGCGCCCAGTTGGTGAAGGAGGTGGCCACCAAGACCAACGACGTGGCCGGTGACGGCACCACCACCGCCACCGTGCTGGCCCAGGCCCTCATCCACGAGGGTCTGCGCAACGTGGCGGCCGGGGCCGGCCCCATGGCCTTGAAGCGCGGCATGGAGCGGGCGGTGGAGACGGTGGTGGACTCGGTCAAGAAGCAGGCCAAGGACATCGACTCCAAGCAGGAGATCGCCCAGGTCGCCTCCATCTCGGCCGCCGACAGCTCGATCGGCGAGGTGCTGGCCGAGGCCATCGACAAGGTGGGCAAGGACGGCACGGTCACCGTGGAGGAGTCCAACACCTTCGGCCTCGAGCTCGAGTTCACCGAGGGCATGCAGTTCGACAAGGGGTTCCTGTCGCCGTA
>DATHCF010000389.1:0-3064 GCA_035319705.1 Acidimicrobiales bacterium
CCTTCGATGTGCTCGGCCAGCCCGCCCCCTACGACGCCGCGCCGGCACCGCTCCACATCGCCTTCGCACCGGGCAACGGAGAGCTGCCGATGGCGCAGGTGGCCGTCACCGAGTTCCCCGTGGCCATGCCGGAGCCGCCGGTCGTTCCGCCTCCGCCTGCGGCCTTTCTCCCTCCGCCACCGCCGCCGGTCGCCGAGCCCGCATCGGCCGACGCGGTGCCCGGTGTCGGCCTCGGCGCGTCGTTCGAGCCGGCTCCCCCGGTCGCCGGCACCGCGGCGACCGTCCAAGGATCGATGCCCGTCGCCCCGCAACCCATCGTCTACACGCCTGCCACCGTCGACACCGCCGTTCCGGCCCCGACGACGCAGGTGAACCCCGGCGCTCTCTCGATGCCGCCGGCACCGGCCCCCACAGAGCCCGTGCACGTCGCTGGTGTCCCGGCGGCGCCAGCCGATGCGCTGCCCGCAGCCGAGGCGACGAGCCTCTCCGAGACCTCGGCCGGACAGGAAGTGCCGCCCGTCTCGTCGCAGGCGATGCAGCGGGAGGAGGCGGGCTACCTACGGGCGCCGCGGACGGCCGTCACCGAGGCCGCCTTGCAGAACCCGCTGTCGTCGGCCTCCATGGCCAGCGAGATCCTCGGCACGTCACTGCCCCCGGCGCCCGTCGACGAGCACTTGGGCGAGCCGAGCCCCCTCGTCATCAGCGAGGACCTGACCATCCGGAGCAGGGGCAAGCGCCGTCGCCGCCGCCGGCACTGAGCGGACTGCGTTGAGAGGACTGAGCGGCTAGTGCGCCTGGCGCCGCCAGGTGCCCATGCTCCCGCCGGTCTTCTCCCACAGCGCCAGCTCGCCGACGCTCATCGAGCGGTCCGACGACTTGCACATGTCGTAGATGGTGAGCGCCGCCACCGCACATGCCGTGAGGGCCTCCATCTCCACACCGGTCCGATCGACGGTCTCCACCTGGGCTTCGACCTCGACGTAGTCGTCGCCGATGTTGAAGTTCACGTGGACCGACCCGACCAGAAGCGGGTGGCACATGGGGATCAGGTCGGCCGTCCGCTTGGCGGCCTGGATGCCGGCGATGCGGGCGGTTCCGAGCACGTCGCCCTTGGTGATGGCGTTGCTGGCCACCTTGCCGGTGGTCTCGGGCGCCATGAGCACCCGGCAACGCGCCAGTGCCCTGCGGTGCGTGGGCTCCTTGGGGGCGACGTCCACCATGCGGGCCCCACCGAGCGGGTCGAGGTGGGCCAAGCCGCGTTCGGGCACGACAACCATCCTACGACACCCTCCGTCCCGAGCGCCCGGAAACGGGCCCGGCGAGAGGTGCGATCGGATCGGCGGACGGTAGACTTGGCACTCGAAGGCCGCGACTGCCAACGCCGCCCCCGCGGCGTGGCGGCTCGCATCGAGAGGAGCCGGCGTCGTCATGCCGACCTATGAGTACGTCTGTACGTCATGCGGTGAGCATCTCGAGGTGGTGCAGTCCTTCCGCGACGACCCGCTCGAAACGTGTCCCATCTGCGGCGAACCGCTGCGCAAGGTGTTCGGTTCCATCGGCGTCGTCTTCAAGGGCAGCGGCTTCTACAAGACCGACAGCCGTGGCGGCGCCAAACCCGCCGGCGGCAAGGAAGGCGAGGCGAAGCCCGCCGCCGCCAAGGACGGCGAGGCCAAGCCGGCCGCCGAGAAGGCGGGCACCAAGGAGACCGCCAAGCCGAGCACCTCGGGGTCGGAGGGAAGCTCTTCCGGCCCATCGAGCCCGAAGACGGCACCCACGTCGGGCTCGGCCACTGCCGCCGCATCCTGAACCACGATCCCTCGAACGGGCCTCGGGCTGACGGGGAGATGCCAGCCGTTGCGGCCTGTGCCTGGTTCGAGGGGCGTCAGCTGCCGCTGAGGGACATCCCGTCGATGGCCAAGGTCTGGCCGGCAGCCATCCCCGGCAGCCACTCGACGTCGGCGCCGACGTAGAGCACCGACTGGAGCATGCGCTGCAAGGTCGAGGCGATGGTGATCTCGCGCACGGGTTCGGACAGTTCGCCCCGGTGCACCATAAGACCCTCGGCACCCACCGAGAAATCGCCGCTCACCGGGTTGACCCCGGAGTGCACACCGGTCACCGATTGGACGTAGAAGGCCTCCCCGAGCTCGGCCAGGATGTCGTCCCGCCCCAGCTCCCCCGGCAGGAGCTGCACAGCCCGGCAGCCTGCCCCCGGCGTGGTGGCGTAGCCGCCACGCACCGCCGATCCGGTCGACACGGCACCGGCCCGGCGGGCCGAGACGGTGTCGTAGACGAAGCTGCGCAGGACACCGCCGTCCACTAGGACGTTGCGCCGGCAGGCGAGTCCTTCGGCGTCGTAGGCGGAGGCGCCGAAAGCCCGCTCGTCGGTGGGGTCGTCCACCAGGGTCAGGGCGCCGACCGCCACCTGCTCACCCAGCCGGCCGGCGAACATCGAGCGGCCCTTGACCACGGCGTCGCCGGACAACGACGAGCTGACCACACCGAGCAGCGTCGAGGCCACCCGCGGGTCCAGCACCACCGCGCAACGGGCGCTCTTGGCCTTGCGCGCACCCAGCATCCGAACGGCCCGCTCCACCGCGTCAGAGCACGCCCGTTCCAGGTCCAGCTGGCCGGGAGAGCGGCCGGCAGAGAAGCCGTAGCCGGACTGGCTGTCGTCCGCCTGGCCGGCGATGGCCTCGGTCACCACAGAGCAGACCGTCCGCCGGCTGGCGGCCGTGATCCCGGTGGAGGTGGCCACCGCCCACTCCACCGCCATGTCGCCGTAGTCGGCCGAGGACACCTGGCGGACCCGTGGATCGGCGCCCCGGGTCATCTTCTCGAGCTCGAGGGCCAGCGCCACCTTGTCCTCGGTGGGGGTGGACAGCACGGCGTCGTCCCAGACCTCCAGCGCTGCCACCGCCACACCGTCGGGCACGGCCAGTGCCACGTGCGGGTCGGCGGTGGCGAAGCCCAGGTTGTCGCGGGCCTCGGCCAGCGTCTCGGCCACCACCGACTCCTCCAGCGAGCCGGCGTAGGCGAATCCCTGACGCCCGCCGGAGACGAC
>DATHCF010000390.1:0-5382 GCA_035319705.1 Acidimicrobiales bacterium
CATGAGCCCGACCACCTGCCGACGGGTCATGCCGGTGCCGTCGGTGAGGGCGCCGAGCGTCACCGCCAGCGCCGTCTCCAACCCGACCATGCCGGGGGCGGCCGCCGCCAGGGTGGTCTCCTTGGCCTCGGGCGGATGCGGAGCATGGTCGCTGGCCACGGCGTCGACCACCCCCTCGGCGCATCCGGCCCGCAATGCGGCCACGTCCTGCGGGCTCCGAAGAGGCGGGTTCACCTTGTACAGCGGGTCGTAACCGGCCAGCTCGGCGTCGGTCAGGCTGAGATGGTGCGGGGTCGCCTCGGCCGTCACGGCCAGGCCCTCCGCCTTGGCCGCGGCCACCATGGAGACGGCACGGGCAGTGGAGAGGTGCAGGAAGTGCACCGTGGCGCCGGTGAGCCGGGCCAGGGCCAGATCCCTCCCCACCATCAGCTCCTCGGCCTCCGCCGGCACACCGGGGAGTCCGAGCCGGCTCGACCACTCGCCTTCGTGTATGACCCCGCCGTCGGCCAACGAAGCGAGCTCGCAGTGCTGCGCCAGGGTGACCCCGAGCCCGGACGCGTACTCGAGGGCGCGGCGCATGACGCCGGCGTCCTGCACACCTGTCCCGTCGTCGGTGAACAGCCGCACCCCGAGGCCGGCCAGCTCGGCCATGGGGGCGAGGCGCTCCCCGGCCCGCCCCACGGTGATGGCACCGGCGGGCGCCACCCGGCACAGCGCTCCGGCTGCCAGTGCCAGTACCTCGGACGCCACCGCCGCACAGTCGATGGGCGGATCGGTGTTGGGCATGGCCACCACGGCGGTGAACCCGCCGAGGGCGGCCGCCCGCGAACCGCTCTCCACCGTCTCGGCTTCCTCGGCACCGGGCTGGCGAAGGTGCACGTGCAGGTCGACCAGACCCGGCGTGACCAGCGCGCCGCCGGCGTCGAGGACGGTCGCTCCCGCCGGGACCGTCAGCTCGGGGGCGACATCGGCGATGGCGCCGTCGGCGACGAGCACGTCGGCACGGCGCTCGCCGCTCTCGTCGACCACGGTGCCACCGCGAACCAGCAACTGACCTGCCCTCTCCGGCGTGTGACGCGCGCCACGGCGCGCGCCGCTCACGCTCGTGTCGGCACTCACCCCGGCTCCGCCCTCAATCGCCCACGGCCCGGAGCAAGGCGCCCTCCTCGGGCAGTCCTGCCGCCGACGAACCGGCACCGAGAAGGAGGAACAGCACCGCCATGCGCACGGCCACCCCGTTCGTGACCTGTCGCAGGACCAGCGACCGTGGCAGGTCGGCCACTTCGTCGGCGATCTCCACCCCGCGGTTCATCGGGCCCGGGTGCATGACCAAGGCGTCCTCCTTGAGCATGGAGGCCCGCTGCGCAGTGAGGCCGAATCCGGCGGTGTATTCGCGCAACGACGGGAGGAAGGCGCCGGCGCCGCGTTCGAGCTGCAGCCGCAGCAGATAGCAGACGTCGACCTTCCCGAGCACTGCGTCGAGGTCGTGGGAGACGGCGGCGATCGGCCACCCTTGCAAGGAGGTGGGCAGGAGCGACGCCGGGGCCACGACCGTCACCTCGGCGCCCAGTGCGGCGAGCGCCCAGATTCCCGAGCGCGCCACCCGGCTGTGGCGAACGTCGCCCACCACCGCCACTTGAAGGCCGGCGAAGCACTCGGTACCCACGGTGGCCGGGTCGCGCCCCGCCCGGTCGGCCAGGACCTGGCGGATGGTGTAGCAGTCGAGCAGGGCCTGGGTGGGGTGCTCGTGCCAGCCGTCGCCGGCGTTGACCACCGACGCCTCCACCCAGCGGGCGATCTGGTAGGGCGCACCGGCATCGGGGTGGCGGACCACCAGGGCGTCGACACCCATGGCGGCCACCGTCTCCACCGTGTCGCGCAGCGACTCGCCCTTCTTCACCGACGAGTTGGCCATGGGCAGGCTGAGCACGTCGGCGGAAAGACGCCGTGCTGCGGTCTCGAAGGACAGCCGCGTGCGGGTGGACTCCTCGGCGAACAGCGTGACCACCGTCCGCCCCCGCAGGGCGGGGACCTTCGGGATCTGCCGACGCCCCACCTCGACGAAGGCGTCGGCCACACGCAGGACCTCCCCGATCCCCTCGGCACCGAGGTCGGCCACCGACAGCAGATGCCTGCCCAGCCGGGTGTTGTCGGCGGCGTCGGCGCTCATGACGCCCCCACGCCGGCGCTCGTCGCCGCTTCGACGCCGGGGCTCACCGGGGCACCACGTCGCCGAGCAACACGCCCTCGAGGCTCACGTCCACCTGCTCGTCCAGACGGGTGGGCATGTTCTTGCCCACGTAGTCGGGACGGATGGGCAGCTCTCTGTGCCCGCGGTCGACCATAACGGCCAGCTGCACCGCCCTGGCCCGCCCGTAGTCGGTCAAGGCGTTGAGCGCCGCCCGCACGGTACGACCGGTGAACAGCACGTCGTCGACCAGGACCACCAGGGCGCCGGCCAGGTCGCCGGGGATGTCGGTGATGGCCTCGGGCAGCACCGGCCGGATGCCGATGTCGTCGCGATAGAAGGCCACGTCCAGCATGCCAACCGGAACCGCCGTGCCCTCGATCTCCTCGAGGACCGTCCCGATGCGCTGGGCCAGGGGGACTCCCCCGGTCTGCAGGCCGATGACCACGATGTCGGACAGCCCGTGGTTGCGCTCCACGACCTCGTGGGCGATGCGCACCAGGGCGCGCTGCACGTCCTCGGCGGAGAGGACTTGGACTCGGGGAACGAAAACCCCGCCTCGCGGCGGGGTCAGTCTGCGTTCGCGTTCAGCCACCCGGTCCCTCTTCGTCCGTTCGGGCCTCGCTGGACCCGCTTCACGGTCGAAAGGTGAGGATACCACCCTGATCGGACTTGCGCTTGGCTCTCGTTGGCCGCAAGCCGGTCACCTGCCCAGCTGCGGTCAAGCAGGGGTGGGCGGCCTCGTCTCGGCGGCCACCGCCGAGAGGACCCCGTTGACGAATCGTCCGGAGTCGTCGGTCGAGTACTCACCGACCAGCCGGACCGCCTCGTCGATGACCACGGCCACCGGCACCGACGGCTCCTCCAGCAGCTCGTAGACGGCCAGGCGGAGGACGCTGCGGTCGACCGCCGGCATCCGGTCGATCTCCCAGCCCTCGGCGGCGGCCCCGATCAGTTCGTCGACGCGGCCCAGGTGCCCGGCCACCCCGCGGACCAGGCGCTCGGCGTAAGGGTCGGGGGCGACGGGCAAGGCGGCGAGAACGTCGCTGATCGGGCGGTCCTTGATCTCCGCTTCGTAGAGCAGGCTGAGCGCCCGTTCCCTCGCCTGGTGCCTCGGGCCCTCGCCTGTTTCCCGGTCGGGCACCGACGCCGTGGTCAGGCCCGGGTGATGTACTCGCCGGTGCGGGTGTCGACCTTCACCTTCTCCCCCGGGTTCACGAACAGCGGGACCTGCACAACGAGCCCGGTCTCCAGCGTGGCTGGCTTGCGGGCGCCCGACACACGGTCACCCTGCACGCCCGGCTCGGTCTGGGACACGGTCAGCTCGACGGCGGCCGGCAGGTCGACGCCGACGATCTCCTGTCCGTAGAGCTGCAGGATGGCGTTCGATCCCTCGGTGAGGTAGTTGGCCGCCTCCCCCAGGGCGGAGGGGCTCACCTGCATCTGGTCGTACGAGGTGGTGTCCATGAACACGTAGTCGTCGCCATCTCGGTACAGGTACTGCATCTCGCGCTTCTCGACGATGGCCTGCTCGACGCGCTCGTCGGCGCGGAAGGTGCGCTCGATGACCGCACCGGTGCGGACGTTCTTCAGCTTGGTGCGGACGAAGGCACCACCCTTGCCCGGCTTCACGTGCTGGAACTCGACCACCCCGAACAACCCCTCGGGCAGATCCAGGGTCATCCCGTTGCGCAGGTCGTTGGTGGTGACAGCCATGGGGCCGAGATGCCTTTCGAGAAGTGGGGGCCGTGTGAGCACGGCCCGTCAACACACGGGGTCTTTGGGAAATCGGGTGAGTGGACGGCAGCCGGTGTCGGTCACCACCACGGTGTCCTCGATACGGACGCCGCCGATTCCCGACAGATAGACGCCGGGCTCAACGGTGACCACGGTGCCGGCTTGGAGGATAGCAGTGGTCCCCGCGCCGACCCACGGAGCCTCGTGGATGTCGAGACCCACGCCGTGGCCCGTGCCGTGCTCGAAGGCCTGGCCGTAGCCGGATTCGGTCACCACCCGGCGCGCGGCCTGGTCCACCTCCCCGCTCACCGCACCGGCGCGCACTGCGGCCAGTCCGGCCTCCTGGGCTCTGGCCACCACCTCCAGTACCTCGGCCATCACGCCGGTGGGCGGTGCCCCCACGAAGAACGTGCGGGTCATGTCCGACCGATAGCCCTCGTACAGGGCTCCGAAGTCGATCACCACCGGGTCTCCCCGCTCGAGGCGACGCTCCGATGGTCTGGCGTGCGGCTTGGCGGCGTTGGGGCCGGAGGCGACGATGGTCTCGAAGGCGCTCTCCTCCGCTCCCAGGCGACGCATGGCCGAGTCGAGGGCAAGTGCCACTTCGGCCTCGGTCCGTCCCTCCGACACCATGGGCAGCACTTCGGCCAGGGCATCGTCGGCCACTGCCGCGGCGCGCGCCATGTGGTCGAGCTCGGCATCGTCCTTCACCTGCCGCAGCTCCTCGACCAGTCCCGAGCTCGGCACCAGCTCGACCTCCGGCGCCAGCTGCGCCCATCGCCGCTGGCCTGCCCAGCTGATGCTCTCCGCCTCCAGGGCGAGCCGCGCCGGGCGCCATCGGGCCAGCACGCCCTGCATGATCTCCCGCTGCTCTTCGTTCCGCCCGACCTGCAGCGCGACGACGTCCGCCACGCCCGAAGCCTCGAGCTGCTCGGCTGCCTGGATGCGGTATCGGCCGTCGGTCACCAGGACCGCTTCGCCGTTGACTGCGCCACCGTTGGCGATGAGCAGCACGCCGGCCGAACCGCTGAAGCCCGTCAGGTACCGCAGGTTGGACAGGTTGGACACGACCATGGCCTCGGCGCCGAGCTCGCCGAGGGCCGCCCGCAGGCGCGGCAGGCGCCCGGTGACCAAGATGGGCTGGACCGACGCGGTCATGTCCGGCCGGCAGCCAGCAGGCGGGCCACGGCATGCATGGCCAACCGATACCCCAGCGGGCCGAATCCGGCGATCACGCCGTCGGACACGGGAGCCACCACCGAAGTGTGCCGCCACGGCTCGCGCGCCGCAGGGTTGGAGAGGTGCAGCTCGACCACCACCCCCTCGAAGGCGGCGAGGGCGTCGTGCAGCGACCACGAGTAGTGGCTCAGGGCGCCGGCGTTCACCACCAAGGCGACGGCGCGTCCACGAGCGCCGTGCACCTGCTCGACGAGCTCGCCTTCGTGGTTCGACTGGTG
>DATHCF010000391.1:0-2221 GCA_035319705.1 Acidimicrobiales bacterium
GTCGCCGTCCACCCGGGGCAGCACCACCTGGGCCTCCGGGTCGCCGAAGCGCACGTTGTACTCGAGCACCTTGGGCCCGTCGTCGGTCAGCATGAGACCGGCGTACAGCACGCCGCGGTACTCGATGCCACGGCGGCGCAGTGCCGCCACCGTCGGCTCCACGATCTCGTCCATCACCAGGTCGACCACGTCGCCGCCCACCTGCGGGACGGGCGAGTAGGCCCCCATGCCGCCGGTGTTGGGGCCGTCGTCGCCGTCCTCCAGACGCTTGAAGTCCTGGGAAAGCGGCAGCGGCACCACGTTGCGTCCGTCGCACAGCGCCAGCAGCGAGCACTCGACGCCGGCCAAGCCCTCCTCCACCACCACCGTCCGCCCGGCTTCGCCGAAGGCGGTCCCCGACAGCTTGGCGTCGACGTCAGCCTCCGCCTCCGACACCGACTCGGTGACCAGCACCCCCTTGCCGGCGGCCAACCCGTCGGTCTTCACCACCCACGGGCCGGGGAGCTCGCGCAAAAACTCCTTGGCCGCCGCCGGGTCGTCGAAGGTGCCGTGGCGGGCGGTGGGGACGCCCGCCTCGCTGAGCAGCTGTTTCATGAAGGCCTTCGATCCCTCGAGACGCGCCCCGTCAGCTCCGGGGCCGAACACGAGCCTTCCGGTGGCGCGCAGCCGGTCGGCCAGTCCCTCCACCAGCGGCTGCTCAGGCCCGACCACCACCAGCCCGGCGTCGACGGCCTCGGGACCGGCGTCGGTCACCGAGATGGCGAAGCCCTCGGGCGACCTGCCGGCCATGGCCGGGTTGCCCGGCGTGACCACCACCTCGGTGCTGCGGGCCAGGGCGAGGGCCAGCGCGTGCTCTCTGGCGCCCGATCCGACCACGCACACCTTCATGCGGACCCGGCCGTCATGTCGTCGACGGAGTGAGAGCTCCTCACGCCGCCAACCGCACGAACTGCTCTCTGCCGGGACCGACACCGACGAGCTTGATGGGCACGCCGATCTGGTCGGCCAGGAACTCCACGTACTGCCTGGCCTGTGCGGGGAGGTCCGCCAGCGAGGTGACCTCCGACAGGTCGGTGCGCCACCCCGGAAGCTCGGCGTACACCGGGGTCACCTGGTGGAGCACGGACTGGTGGTAGGGAGGGAGCTCGTACCGCCGGCCGTCGTGCTCGTAGGCCACGCACACCTTTACGGTGTCGAAGGTGTCGAGGACGTCGAGCTTGGTGACGGCCACCTCCGACAGCGAGTTGAGGCGGACCGCCTGGCGCAGCATCACGGCATCGAACCATCCCGGACGGCGGCGCCTGCCGGTGTTGGTGCCGAACTCGTGTCCGCGCTGGACGAGGACGTCGCCCACCTCGTCGAGGCACTCGGTGGGGAACGGGCCCGCTCCCACCCGCGTCACGTACGCCTTGGCGATGCCGATCACCGCGCCGATTTGGCGCGGGCCGACGCCGGAGCCGGTACAGGCGCCGCCGGCCACCGGGTTGGAGGAGGTGACGAAGGGATAGGTGCCGTGGTCCAGGTCCAGAAACGTGGCCTGGGCACCTTCGAGCAGCACGTTGCGGCCGGCTGCCAGGGCGTCGTGGACCAGGGCCACGGTGTCGCCCACCATGGGGGCGATGCGCTCGGCGTACTCACCGAGGTACCGCGCACAGATCGACTCGGCGTCGATGGGCAGGCGGTTGTACACCTTGGCCAGAATGGCGTTCTTCTCCTTCAGCACCACCTCGAGCTTCTGGCGGAAGATCTTGGCGTCGAGGAGGTCCTGGACCCGCAGCCCCACCCGGGCCGCCTTGTCGGCGTAGGCCGGGCCGATGCCACGGCGGGTCGTGCCCAGTGAGTTCTTGCCCAGAAAACGCTCGGTCACCCGGTCGAGCTCCTGGTGGTACGGCATGATCAGATGGGCGTTGCCGCTCACCACCAGGCGGCTCACGTCCACCCCGTTGGAGGCCAGCGTGTCGAGCTCGGCCAGCAGCACGCCGGGGTCCACAACCACGCCGTTGCCTATGACCGGGATGATGTGCGGGTACAGCACGCCGCTCGGCACCAGCTGCAGGGCGAAGGACGTGCCGTCCACCACCACGGTGTGCCCGGCGTTGTGGCCGCCCTGGTAGCGGACGACCAGGTGCATGTCCTTGGCGATCAGGTCGGTGAGCTTGCCCTTGCCTTCGTCGCCCCACTGGGTCCCGACGACCACGGTTGCGGGCACGCGCGTCTCCTC
>DATHCF010000392.1:0-9411 GCA_035319705.1 Acidimicrobiales bacterium
CCACCATGGCGGCGCGCGACGCGGCAGCCAGCATGTGGGAGCGCACGGAGCTCCGGCCGCCCGACGTCGACATGGCGCAGCTCTACGACGGCTTCAGCATCATCACCATGGTGTGGCTGGAGGCGCTCGGCTTCTGTGCCAAGGGCGAGAGTGGCCCCTTCGTGGAGGACGGCCGGGCTATCGCTCTCGACGGTCCGCTTCCCCTCAACACGAGCGGCGGCCAGCTCTCGGCCGGACGGCTGCACGGTTTCGGCCTGCTGCACGAGGCCTGCCTGCAGCTGCGCGGCCAGGGCGGCCAACGCCAGGCGCCGCGCCGGCCGGAGGTGGTGGCGGTGGCCAACGGCGGCGGCCCCATCGCCGGCTCCATGCTGCTCACTCGCGGGCCCAGCTGAGCGGCCCCGATCGGCTGGGCGGGCCGGCCGGCCGTCCCTCACCGGGAGAGCGCCACCCTGTCAGCACGTTTCGTGGCGCTTCGGATACAGAGCGTCCATGGACAGACAGGAGGCGAGCGGAGCGCGAATAGAAGGTGGGCGGCACCGGTCTTCATGGGCGCCGGTCCCTCGAACAGGGCCGGGCAGGCAGTCGCAAGGTGGCGGGAACACCGGGGCCCGATGCGGGGGGCGGGCCCTCGGTTCCTTTCTCTGACGCCGATGTCAGCCAGCTACCATCCGGCCGTGCGGCTCCACTACGACGAGGACACCGAGGTGTTCCGAGCCGAGCTCCGGGAGTTCTTCGAGGCCAACCTGCCCGCCCCCGAGGAGCGCGCCGAGCGGGTCCGCTCCTCCGCCCACATCCCGGACTGGGCCCGCCGGTGGCAGCGCCTGCTGTTCGACGCCGGGTGGCTGGTGCCGGGATGGCCTCCCGAGCTCGGCGGGCGCAACGCCACCCCGGTCCAGCAGATGGTCTACTTCGAGGAGCTGGTCCGCCTGGGGGTGCCGCGCTCGTGCAACCCGCAGGGCCTCTCCATCATCACCCCCTCTCTGGTCGACTTCGGCACCGAGGAGCAGAAGCAGCGCTACGTGCTGCCGACCCTGCGGGCGGAGATCAGCTGGTGCCTGGGCATGAGCGAACCCAATGCCGGCAGCGACCTGGCCGGGCTGCGCACCAGAGCCGAGCGCCACGACGGGCACTTCGTGGTCAACGGGCAGAAGGTGTGGACCTCCGGCGCGCACGACGCCGACTTCTGCTTCTGTTTCGTGCGGACCGACCCAGATGCCCCCAAGCACGCCGGCATCAGCGTGCTCATCGTCGACATGACCGCCCCCGGCATCGACGTCCGCCCGCTGGCCGAGCTCACCGACCCCGACCACGCCGATTTCAACGAGGTGTTCTTCACCGACGTGGAGGTCCCGGCCGAGAACCTGGTGGGCGAGCTCAACCACGGCTGGGCCATCGCCGGGGGATCGCTGGCGCACGAGCGGGGCATGCTGTGGATCGCCGAATCGACCGGCTTGGAGCGCATCATCGAGCGGGTGGTGTCCACCGCCACCACACCTCTGCCCGGCGGGCGGCGCCTGGCCGACGACCCGCTGCTGCGCGACACCGTGGCCCGGGCCTACGTGCAGTCCCAGGCGCTCAAGCTCCTCGGCTACCGCGGCTTCGCCAAATTCGCCAAGGGCCAGAAGTCGCCCGAGCACTCGGTGCTCAAGCTCATGGGCAGCGAACTGCGGCGGAACCTGGCCCTCGAGGTCGGTGAGGCCATGGGCAGCGCCGGGCTCGACGTGGACCGGGCCGACGCCCCGGCGGTCGGCCGGCGCGACGACCAGGCATGGCTGATGCAGTGGCTGCAGGCCTTCTCGGGGACCATCGCCGGCGGGACCTCGGAGATCCAGCGCAACATCATCGCCGAGCGGGTGCTGGGACTCCCCAGGCGCTGAGGTCACCCCGCTCACCCGTCGCCAGGCTTTCGTCGTCAGAAGGGACACCGCCATGCCGAACTACGGCCCCGAAGTCATCGGCCCGCCGCCACGCCCGAGCGACCAGAAGCACTGGGATCCCGAGGTCCAGACCATGGACGCCGGTCGCCTGCGCGCCCTGCAGGACGAGCGCCTGCAGGCGCTCGTGCACAAGATCTTCGAGACGCCGGTGCCGATGTTCCGGCGCAAGCTCGAGAGTGCCGGGCTGAGCGGCCCGCAGGACATAAAGAGCGTGGACGACCTGGCGCACGTGCCCCTCACCTTGAAACAGGACCTGCGCGACTCCGAGGGGGAGAACCCGCCATGGGGCGACTACCGGTTCACCGATCCCCGGGCGGCCGTCCGCCTGGGCACCTCCACCGGCACCACCGGCACGCCCACCATCTCCATCTGGACGCGACGCGACCTGTGGATCGAGTACGAGTCCTCGGCCCGGACCTGGTGGCGCATGGGATACCGGCCGGGGATGATCGTCACCCACGCCCATCCGGCCTACCTGTACGGGGGCGGCGCCATGCTGTCGGGCTCGTATGAGTACTTCGGGATGCTCAACATCTGGGTCCCGCCGCCGGACACCGACGAGGCGGCCGAACAGGGACTGCGCTTCTGGACCCGGGTGAAGCCGGACATCCCCTTCATGGGCTTCTCCACCGGCCGCTTCTTCGAGGTGGCGGCCAAGCTCGGCATCGACCCCAAAGATGCCGGGCTCGAGTTCAAGGGCATGCCCGGCTTCGGCCTGGGCAAGGGCATGCCGCTCATGACGGCCGGCGCCGAGTGCTACGCCTATGTGGGCGGTGCCTGCGGCCAGGCACCGGGGGCGCATCTCAACATGGACTGGGCGGTGGTGCAGGCCGTCGACCCCGACACCGGACAGGAGGTTCCCGACGGTGAGTGGGGCGACCTGGTGGTCACCACCTTGGACCGCGACAACGGGCTGCTGCGCTACGACCTGGAAGAGGCGTGCGCCATTCTGCGCGAGCCGTGCCCGTGCGGCGAGACCACCATCCGCGGCCTGTGGGGCGGGCGCTTCAAGGACCTCATCGCCTGCCAGGGCAAGCGGTTCCAGTCGAGCGAGGTGGAGACGGCCCTGCGGCGCGTCGGCGAGGTGAACGAGCCGACCCTCGAGTGGCAGATGGTGCGGCCCACCGACGACGACCTCCCCCTCCAGGTGCGCGTCGAGCGCGGCTCGGGCGCCGGGGGCGACGAGGCGGAGATCGAAGCCAAGTGTGCCGCAGCTCTGCGCCAAGCTCTCGGCATCGAGGCCGACATCACCCTGCTCGAGCGCGAGACCATCCCACGCTCGGGCTACAAGGCCGCCCGGGTCGTCGACGGATGACGTCCCGGGGCGGGATCGACGGCCGCCTGCACCGGCAGTCGCTCCACGACGTGCTGCTCGCCCATGCCGGCGGGCGCCCGGACGCCGCCGCCGCGGTGTGCGGCGAGCGTCGGTTCAGCTACGCCCAGCTGCGCGAGCGTGTCGAGCTCTTGGCCGGGGCCTTGGACGGATGCGGCGTGCAACCCGGCGACCGTCTGCTGTGGATGGGCCAGAACTGCCACCGCCTGCTCGAAGGGCTGCTGGCGGCGGCCCGCACCGGTGCGGTGTTCTGCCCGGTCAACTGGCGCCAGAGCGCGGACGAGATGGCCTTCGTCGTCTCCGACACCGACCCGGCGGTGGTCTTCTGGCAGGAGGCGGAGATCGGCGACGTGGCCCAGGACGTCCGGCGGCGCAACCCGGGCCGGGCCCGCTGGGTCCAGCACGACGGCACGGGCGACGACGGCTACGAGGCGCTGCTGTCGGGCGCCGGGCACAGGGGCCCGGAGGTGGAGGCCGACGAGGCAGAGCCGGTGCTCATGATGTACACCGCCGCCTTCAGCGGGACACCCAACGGCGCCCTGCTCTCCCACCGCGCCCTGGTGCACCAGGGCTCCTTCATGGCCCAGCTCCAGG
The DNA here is from genome assembly GCA_035319705.1 of Acidimicrobiales bacterium. Classification (GTDB taxonomy): domain Bacteria; phylum Actinomycetota; class Acidimicrobiia; order Acidimicrobiales; family UBA8190; genus UBA8190. The sequence continues at coordinate 3,865 of DATHCF010000392.1, forward strand.
GGATCGGGCCGGACTACGTGTATCTGAACTGCGGCCCGCTGTTCCACGTGGCTACCTTCATGACCACGCTCGCCACCTTCGTGAGCGGCGGGGCCAACGTGTTCACCCCGCGCACCGACGCCGAGGAGCTGTGCCGGCTCATCGACGCCGAGGGCTGCACCGGCGCCTTCGTCATGCCCCCGACCATGGACCAGATGATCGAGCGCAACGCCGAGGGCGGCTACGACTTGAAGAGCCTGCGCACCTTCGCCGGAAAGCCGCAGTGGACCGCCATGGTGAGCATCGACGACAGTCCCTGGGGGCGACGTCCCGCCGGCTACGGCCAGACCGAGGTCATGGGACTGGCCACCTTCAACGCCCTGCAGCCCAGCATCGGCAGCCACGGCCGCCCCGCCCCGTTCGTGCGCATCGGGATCCTCGATCCCGGGGGCGCCGAGCTCGGTCCCGGCGAGACGGGGGAGATCTGCGTCCGGGGCGTGACGGTCATGAACGGGTACCACAACCGTCCGGAGCTGAACGCCGAGCGGCAGGCCGGGGGTTGGCACCACACCAACGATCTGGGCCGTCTCGAGCCCGACGGCTCGCTCACCTTCATCGGACCGCGCACACGGCTCATCAAGTCGGCAGCCGAGAACATCTATCCCGTCGAGGTGGAGAACTGCCTGAAGTCCCATCCGGCGGTGGCCGACGCCGCGGTCATCGGCGTGCCCGATCCCACCTGGGGCCAGAACGTGAAGGCGGTGGTCGTCCGAGGCGGCGACGCGGAGGTCAGCGCCGAGGAGCTCATCGAGCACTGCCGGGCGCACATCGCCTCGTACAAGAAGCCCAAGTCCGTCGAGTTCGTCGACCAGCTGCCACGAGCCGGCTGGGCCGTGGACTACCCGGCGCTCGACGAGCGCTTCGGCGGGGGCGGCTACCCGGGGACCGGGGGCGCCTGAGCCCGGCCGCAGCCGCGCCCTGCCCGCTGTCCGCCGGCCGGTGACCCCGGCGACACGTCCGAGCTAGATCGGTCCGGCCCGTAAACTTGCCTCGTGGCCGAAGAGCGCCGTCCGGGCCCCGAGGGGAGCCCGCCGGGGGGTACCGAGGTGCGGGTGGGGATCGACCTCATGGAGGTTCAGCAGGTCGAGGACTCGATGCTGCGCTTCGGACAGCGCTACCTGCAGCGCGTCTTCACCCCGCACGAGCTCGAGTGCTGCCGGGGGGTGCCGGCGGTGATGGCCGCCGGGCTGGCCGGTCGCTTCGCCGCCAAGGAAGCGACCTTGAAGGTCCTGCGCTCCCCCGACAGAGGCCTCGATTGGCGGGGGATCGAGGTGCGCAGACAAACAGGCGGATGGTGCGACATCCACCTGACCGGACAGGCCCGGCAGGTGGCACGAGAAGCGGGTATCACGAAGATGGCGCTCAGCCTCAGCCACGAGGCCGGCATGGCCGGCGCCGTCGTCGTCGCCCTGTGCGGACAGGCCTGAGACGGAACCTGGAGCCTGACGTGGAGAGTGAGATCCGGTCGATCCTGTCCGAACACGCCCGGCTGCCCGTGCCCGTCGACGGCCTCGACGACGACGACGACCTGTACCAGGCCGGCATGACCTCCCACGCCAGCGTGAGCGTCATGCTGGCGCTCGAGGACGCCTTCGACATCGAGTTCCCCGAGCGTCTGTTGCGCAAGGCCACCTTCGAGTCGGTCACCGCCATCCGCAACGCCCTCACCGAGCTCACCGCCGGCGCCATCGGCTGACATGACGGCGAAGGTACCGAGGGACGGCTTCGTCGCCGACGTCGAGCGGATCGCCCGCGACGTGGCGGCGCCGGTGGCCGACGACGTCGACCGCGAAGCCCGGTTCCCCTCCGAAGCGCTGGAGGCCCTGCGCAAGGAGCGCGCCCTGTCTGCGCTGATCCCGCCTGATCTCGGCGGGTCCGGGGCGGGGATCGGCCAGGTGGCCTCGGCCACTTCGGTTCTGGCCCAGCACTGCGCGTCCACGGCCATGGTCTTCGCCATGCACAACATGCAGGCGGCCTGCCTGGCCCGTCACGGCCGTTCGGAGTTCCTGCACGACGTGGCCCGGCAGGTAGCCGACCAGCAGCTGCTGCTCGCCTCTGCCACCACCGAGGCCGGCGTGGGTGGTGACCTGCGGACCAGCCGCTGTGCGCTGCAGCGGGCCGACGGCCGTTTCAGACTGGAGAAACAGGCTCCGGTCATCTCCTACGGCGCCTTCGCCGACATGGTGCTGGCCACGGCCCGGCGGTCGCCGGACAGCCCTCCGAGCGATCAGGTGCTGGTGGTGTGCGGTCCTCCGGGGATGGTCCTCGAGCCCGCCGGCGACTGGGACACCCTGGGCTTCCGCGGCACCGTCAGCCCGGGCTTCGTCCTCAAGGCCGAAGGCGACGAGCGCTACGTGGTCGACGACCCCTTCTCCGACATCCTCCAGCAGACCATGCTGCCGGTCTCCCACATCCTTTGGAGCTCGGTTTGGCTGGGCCTGGCCGCCGCCGCCGTCGACCGGGCCCGGCAGGTCGTGCGCGCCGAAGCCCGCAAGCAACCGGGCACCACCCCACCCGGCGCCCTGCGTCTGGCCGAGCTCATGGTGGTGTTCCAGCAGATGCAGAGCCTGCTGTCCTCGGCCACCCGGCGCTACGAGGACGTGCTCGACGATCCCGTCGCCCTCTCCGGCATGGGATTCGCCATCGAGATGAACTCGCTCAAGATCGGGGCGTCGACACTGGTCGTGGACATCGTGAACCGGGCCATGGTGGTGTGCGGGATGGCCGGCTACCGCCAGGACAGCCCCTATAGCCTGGGCCGTCTGGTCCGTGACGCCCACGGTGCGGCGGTGATGGTCAACAACGACCGGATCCTGGCCAACAACGCCCAGATGCTGCTCGTCCACAAGGAGAGCTGAATCATGGCCGAGGATCAGTTCCGCCAAGAGCTACTGCGGGCCGGACTCGTGGTGGACGGCGGCGTGCCGGGGTTGTACGGGCGCTCGGCCGACTACGAGAAGGTGATCGAGGCCGTCACCGCCCTCGCCACCAGGACCGGCGCACCCGACCGGGCGTACCGGGTGCACTTCCCCCCGGTGATCCCCCGCCAGCTGCTGGTGCAGACCGATTACCTCAAGTCGTTCCCGGACCTGATCGGCTCGGTGCACGCCTTCCACGGCGACGACCGCCTGCACGCCCAGCTGCTCGGCCAGGTGGAGCGCGGCGAAGACTGGACGTCGGTCCTCGAGCCCTCGGAGGTGGTGCTCCGCTCGGCCGCCTGCCACCCGGTGTACCCCCTGTGCAACGGGAGCGTGCCGGCCGAGGGGCGCCGGTTCGAGATCCACGGCTGGTGCTTCCGCCACGAGCCGAGCCTCGACCCGGCCCGGATGACCGCCTTCCGCATGCATGAGTTCGTCCGGGTGGGCACGCCCGAGCAGGCCCAGGCGCACGCGGAGGAGTGGCTCGAGCGCGGGGAGAAGCTGCTGTGCAGCCTGGGCCTCGACGTCGAGGTCGACGTGGCCAACGACCCGTTCTTCGGCCGGCTCGGGCGTGTGCTCGCCACCGGCCAGCGCGAAGAGGCCCTCAAGCTCGAATTCCTGGTGCCCGTCACCTCCCGGGACGCCCGGACGGCCATCACTTCGGTCAACCGGCACCAGGACCACTTCGGCACCACCTTCGGCATCACCACCGCCGCGGGCACCGTCGCCCATTCGTCGTGCTTCGCCATCGGGTTGGACCGAACCGCCCTGGCGCTGTTCGCCGCCCACGGCTTCGACCTCGACGCCTGGCCGGCGGATGTCCGCGCCATGCTGTGGCCGTGACGCTGCAGCTCCTGGAGCTCGACCCTGGCAAGTACACCCCGCACCCCTTGCACGCTCCGGACCGGGACTGGACGGAGACCAACTGCTGGCTCGACATGATGATCGAGGTCATGCACGTGCTGGGGCTCGAGCCCCTGGCCGCTTCGAGCTTCACGCTGAGCACCGACTTCGACGGCGACCAGTGGAGGCTCTTCAAGTTCCCTCCCGAGGACCTGCGCGTCCTCTTCGGCCTGGAGATCGACGAGATGTACGTGTGGCGGCCGGTGATCGACCATCTCGAGGACAACCTGCAGCTCGGCCGCCTGCTCACGGTGGAGGTCGACGCCTACTTCCTCCCGGACACCGGCGGTGTCTCCTACCGGATCGACCATCTGAAGACCGCCATCGTCCCGCAGATGCTCGACCGCGCCGGCCGGCGCCTCGGGTACTTCCACAATGCCGGCTACTTCGAGCTCGACGGTGAGGACTTCGACGGGATCTTCTCTCTCGACGGGACTCCGGACCCTCGCCGGCTTCTTCCCTACGTCGAGATCGTAAGGATGGACAGGCTGCGCGCCGGCGAGCCTCCACTCGACCTGGTGCTCTCGCTCACCAGAGACCACCTGGCACGACGGCCCGCCACCAATCCCATCGCGCGCTTCAAGAAGCGGCTCCAGTCGGATCTGCCCTGGCTGGAAGAAGCGGGGGAAGCCGTCTTCCACCCCTATTCGTTCGGGACGACCCGCCAGTTGGGGGCGACGGCCGCCCTGGCGGCGGCCTTCGTCGACTGGCTCGACGCCCGTCTGCACGCCGGGCTGGGCGAGGCCGGCCGGCAGTTCGGCCACCTGTCGGAGTCGGCCAAGGCCCTGCAGTTCGCCCTGGCCCGGGTGGTCCGGGGCCGCCACGTCGAGGTCGACGCTCCCTTCGAGTCGATGGAGAAGGCCTGGGAGTCGGCCATGGGCACCCTGGCCGAACGGCTGGCGCCTACGTGACCTGCAGCCGGGCCGGGGTCGCCGAATTGTGCGCCCGCACCACGCCTGCCGGAGTGGTGGGGCCGGCTGGGGTCGTCCCGCCGGCAGCGCCTGCAGGATGCAGCGGCACGACCCGCCGCCCGCCGGGCGCCAGGTGGAACCAGGAATCGGCGGGTCGGAACCCGGGGACCTCGAGCCGCACCCACTGGGCGAAGCGACGGGTGCCGACCGACACCTCCCACGTCCCCCCGGCGCCCTGGCGGGCGGCTGCCTCCAATCCGACGTCCGGCTCGACCGGCCTGGCCGGCCCGCCCGGGAGGTAGAAGGCCTCGCTCAGCGACGTCCCGCCGTCGTCCACCAAGGCGGCTTCCACCACGTCCCAGGCGGCGGGGCCGAAACCGTAGGCGGCGGTGATGTCGCGGAACCCGTCGAAGAGATCGGACGCCTCGATCTCGATGCCGCGGCGCGGCGGGACCGACACGCGATGGCGGCCCTCTTCGACGCACAGCTCCCCGCGCACATACAGCCGCAGCCGGACCACGCCGTCGACGGCGGCCGAGGTGTCGTTCACCAGGTGGATGCGCAGGCCGTTCAGGCCTTCGTCGGTCAGCAGCACCGCCACCGGGGCCAGCACGGGTTTCAGGGCGTGATACGGAGCCTTTGGTCGGCCGAGCGCGTCGAGCACACCCCAGCCGGGGCCGAGCCGGAGATCACGTAACGCCAGCACGAGGCCGCCGGCGCACGTCGATCCCGCCCCGCGCCATTCGGTCAGCACGCTCGTCATCAAGTAGGCCACC
>DATHCF010000393.1:0-2452 GCA_035319705.1 Acidimicrobiales bacterium
CCGGTCAGCTCGATGATGGTGCGCGCCAGCTCGAGCACGGTGTACTCGTCCGGCCTTCCCAAGTTGACCGGACCGACCTCGGCCGACTCGATCATGGCCACGAGACCCTCGACCAGGTCGTCGACGTAGCAGAGACTGCGCGTCTGGGACCCATCGCCGTACACCGTGAGCGGCTCGCCCCGCATGGCCTGGAGAAGGAAGTTCGACACCACCCGGCCATCGTCCGGCCTCAGCCGCGGACCGTAGGTGTTGAAGATGCGCACGATGCCCACATCCGCGCCCAGGGCGCGATGGCGCGCCATGGTCAGTGCCTCGGCATAGCGCTTCGACTCGTCGTAGACGCTGCGCAGCCCGACCGGGTTGACGTGCCCCCAATACCCCTCGGTCTGGGGATGCTCAGCGGGGTCGCCGTACACCTCGCTGGTCGAAGCGAGCACGAATCGCGCCGAGTGGGCGGCGGCCAGGTCGAGGGCGAGCTCGGTCCCCCGGCTGTTCACGGCCAGCGTCTCGAGCGGACGGGCGAGATAGTGCGGCGGTGAGGCCGGAGAGGCCAGATGGGCGACGACGTCCACCGGCCCGCTGACCTCGACGGCCTTGCTCACGTCACAGTGGTGGAACTGGAAGCCGGGCTGTCCCTCGAGCCCGGCCAGGTTCTCGGCCCGGCCGGTGGAGAGGTCGTCGAGGCAGACCACGTCGTACCCACGGCCGACGAGCACTTCGCACAGGTGGGAGCCGATGAAGCCGGCGCCACCGGTGACCACCGCCCGCCGATCGCCGCCGGCGGCACCGGGCTCAGTCATGGCGTCGTCTCAGGGGTTGCCAAGTCCCACGAATTCGAAGCCGAGGTCCCGCATCGACCTGGCGTCGAAGAGGTTGCGGGCGTCGATCACGCGCGGCGCGGCCATGACGTCGCGCACACGGCTCATGTCGAGTTTGGTGAACGACTCCCAATCGGTGAGCACGGCCAGCACCGAGGCGCCTTGGCAGGCCTCATACGGGTCCGGTAGCACCTCGACGGTGCCGGTCAGCTCGGGAACGGGCCCCGTCACCGCCGGGTCGTGCGCACGGACTCGCGCACCCCGGCGCTCGAGACGCTGCACGATCTCGATAGCCGGGGAGCGCCGGCGGTCGTCGGTGCCGGCCTTGAAGCTGAGTCCCCACACCGCCACCGTGGTGGTGGCCGGATCCGGGCCGGCAGCGCGCAGGATCTTGTCGACGACGCTCTGCAGCTGGGCCTCGTTCGTCTCGATCACCTCACGCAAGAGCGGGAACTCGTAGCCGCCCCGCTCGGCCATGTACAGCAGGGCTCGGGTGTCCTTGGGCAGGCAGGAGCCTCCCCATCCCGGGCCGGGCTGCAGGTAGTCGAAGCCGATGCGGTGGTCGTAGCCGAGGCCGAGAAGCACATCGCCCACACTGGCGCCCAGGTGCTCGCACAGGGTGGTCACCGCGTTGACGAAGCTGAGCTTGGTGGCCAGAAAGGCGTTGGCGGCGTACTTGATCGTCTCCGAGGTGGCGGCGTCGGTCACGATGAGCGGCGCGCCCAATCCACCGAACAGCGCGCCCACCCGACGGGCGGCGTCGGGGTTCTCCGATCCCACCACCACCCGGTCGGGATGCAGGCAGTCGGCGATGGCCGTTCCCTCGCGCAGGAACTCGGGGTTGGACACCACGGCCACGTCGGGGCGCCGCAGGAGACGCTCGATCTGGGTGGCCGACCCCACCGGCACGGTCGACTTGTTGACCACGACCGCTCCCTTGGACAGATGGGGTCCGATCTCGCGGGCCGCGGCGCTGAGCGCCCGGACGTCGGCGGAGCCGTCCTCGTGCTGGGGGGTGGGCACGCACAGGAACACGAACTGGGCGCCGGCCACGGCGTTGGCCGCTCCGAGCACGAAAGTGAGCCGGCCCGACTCCAGCCCCTGGCGCAGCAGTGGCTCGAGGCCCTCCTCGAAGATGGTGGGCGTCCCGGCCGACAGCAGCTTCACCTTGTCCGGGTCGATCTCCCCGCAGCACACCTGATGGCCGAGATGGGCCAGCACCACCGCCGTGGTCAGTCCGACATAGCCGGCGCCGATGACGGCCACCCTGGCGGGCGGACTACCCCCGGGCGTCTCAGATCGGTTGTCCAATTCCTGCATATGAGCGCAGCAGTCTAGGCCACCACCTCTCTGACCATCGCCGATCCAGGAGCGCATCGCCGTCAGGGCCTCCGGTCGCCATGTGTTCGTGGTCCCGGCGCAACCGGCCATGGTCAGGGCCGAAAACGTGAGAAACACGGCCAACGCACGTTCTCGCAACGTGCCGACCGGCCCTGCCAAGCCGACCCCTCGAAAAGAACGGTCCCGTTGAGGACCCTCATCCTCTGCGGTGGAAAGGGCACCCGCGCCTACCCCCACACCCAAGCCGTGCCGAAGCCCTTGCTCGAGGTAGCGGGGAGGCCGGTCCTCGAACA
>DATHCF010000394.1:0-2904 GCA_035319705.1 Acidimicrobiales bacterium
GCTCATCGGGCGCGACGCCAGGTTCCTCGACGTGGTGTCGCGGCTGCCTTCCGGTCTCTACCAGCGCGTGGTGGTGGCGGGGGCCCGGGTGTTGCGGTGACGGGCCAGGGTGACTACGAACCTGGTCCCCCCCGCCGGCGAGGTGGGTGACTCGGCCCGGACCGCCCCGCCCATGGCCGCGGCCAGCTCCGCCACGATGGCCAAGCCGAGTCCCGAGCCCGTCCGCGGTCGTTGCGGGCGGTCACCGCGGTAGAACCGCTCGAACACGCGCGGCAGCTCCTCGGGCGCGATTCCCGGCCCGTCGTCGTCCACGGTGACGGTCACATAGGGGTCCTCGGGTGCAGCCGGCCATAGCGCCACCCTGACCGCCGTCCGGGCGAAGGAGATGGCGTTCTCGATGAGGTTCGCCAGCAGCTGCGCCAGGCGGTCGGGATCGGCCACCACCTGTGTCGCCGTCCCGTTGGCGTTCTCGGGAAGCCACGTGTCGAGCCGCAGCCCACTGTGCTCGGCCGCCGGCCGGAAGCCTTCGGTGGTGGTGGTCGCCACCTCGGCGACGTCTGTCGCTCGCAAGGTGATCGAGAGCTGGGAGGCCTCGAGCTTTGTGAGATCGAGCAGGTCGCCGACCAGCCGCTCGAGACGTCTCGCTTCGGCGGATATCACCTCCGCCGCTTGGGCGGTGTCCTCGACGGCGCCATCGGTGATCGCCTCGGCGAAGCCCCGGATGGAGGTGAGCGGTGTGCGCAGGTCGTGGGACACCGAGAGCAGAAGGTCGCGCTCACGGGTCCGGCTCTCACCGAGGCGCTGGGCCATGGCGTTGATGGAGCCGGCCAACGAGGACAGCTCCGGGTAGTCGCCGGCACGTACGGGAACCCTGCTCTGGAGGTCTCCCGCCGCGATCCGCTCGGTGGCGGACACCGCCTCGACCAGGGGCCGGGCGATTCGGCGGCTCAGCTGCCAGGCGAGAAGCGCGGCCACCACCAGGGCGATCGTTCCGGCGACGAGGAAGTAGCTCCAGCTTGGGCCGAGGTCGCCGACCTGTCGGGTGAGGACGACGGCGAGGGCCCCCCGGAGCTTGAGCTGGAGCCGCTCCTTGGCGGTGACCGGCACCGGCGCCGCCGCGAACACCAGGTTGCCCTGGCGTCCCGACACCGTCTGCCCTGCCAAGAGCTGCTGTGGCTCGAGCTCGGCTGCATCGACGTCGGAGGGCAGTGGGGTCACCACCTGCCCGGCGACGTCGATCCGGATGACGAGCGCGTCTTCCAGCTTGAGGACGCGACGCGCCACCCGTAATGCCGACAGCGACTCCAACCCGCTTCCCTCAGAGGTGAGCGACTGGGCTTCGCTGAGCAGCTGCCGGGTGGCCTGTGCGCGCGCCGAGGTCCGGGTGAGGACCAGGCTGCCCACGCCGGCGATGAGAAGGACCACCGCCACCAGCCCCACCAGGGCCAGCATCAAGCGGCGGCGCACGGGTGCTCCTTCATGCGAGGCGGTATCCCACGCCCCACACGGTGACGAGCGGCAGGCTCGAGCCGAACTTCTTGCGGAGCTGGGCCACATGCACGTCGACGGTCCGCTCGTCGCCGTACCAGTCGGCACCCCATACGCTGTCGAGAAGCTGCTGGCGCGACAGGGCGAGGCCCGGGTTGGCGGACAGGAACGCCAGCAGGTCGAACTCGCGGGTGGTGAGGGGCACCACCTCACCGGCCAGCCGTGCCTCGCGCCGGCGCTGGTCGACCTCCACACCGCCCACCGTCACCACTTCCTGCGGAGCGGCCGCCTGGTCCCGGGTCCTACGGAGGATGGCCTTGACCCGGGCCACCAGTTCCCGGGGCGAGAAGGGCTTCACCACGTAGTCGTCGGCACCGAGCTCGAGGCCGACCACGCGGTCGGTCTCGTCCTGGCGGGCGGTGAGGAAGAGCACAGGCAGCGTCCCTTTGGACCGCAGCTCCCGGCACACGTCGAAGCCGTCGCGGCTTCCCGGCAGGCCGACGTCCAGGATGACGAGACACGGCTCCTCGCGCCCCACCAGGGCAAGACCCTCGTCGCCGTCTCGGGCCAAAAGGACGCGAAAGCCCTCACGGCGCAGGTAGAGGTCCAGCAGATCGGCGATGTGGGCGTCGTCCTCCACCACCACCACGGTGTCCGGCTCCGGGCTCACGCTCACAAGCCTGGCATCTCGACGCTGGTGGCGGGCCGTCATGTGGGGAGCCCTAACAGAACCCTCATACACGGCCAACAGCTGCTTCACCTGGGGGCGTCACCATGCCGATTGGGAATTCGAGCGACCGTCCGGCGACCGCCGGCAGGCTCGAACGGCTGGAAGAGGAGCGCACATGTCGAAGCACACCAACCGCCTGGGAGCCGTGGGACTGGCCGCAGTGGCCTCGGTGGCCGCAGTGGCCGCCAGCCTGACGGCAGCCGGCACCGCCGAGGCCGCCACCGCGTCGGCCACGTCCACGTCGGCACCCCCACAGAAGCAGTCGACGGCCTCGGACCCGGCGACGCTCGCCCAGATCCAAGCCAAGGCGGCGGCTGCGGTCACCAAGCGGGTCGACTCGCTCAATGCCGCGGTCGACGCCCGCCCGGCACTGGGACAGGACGCCGCCACCCTGGCCGCCTACCTCCAGCAGGACATCACGCCGCTGCAGAACCTGGGGGCCAAGATCGCCGCCGACACCACCGTGAGCCAGGCCAAGGCGGACTTCGCGGACATCTTCGTCGACTTCCGGGTGTACGCCCTCGTCCTGCCCGCGGCGCGCCAGGCAGCAGTGGCCGACGCCATCACCGTCACGGCACTGCCCAAGCTGACGACGTTCTCCACCAAGGCGCAGCAACGCGTCACCAAGATCGGGCAGAACGACGCGACGGTCGAGCAGATGATCGACAGCCTCAACAACGACCTGA
>DATHCF010000395.1:0-3826 GCA_035319705.1 Acidimicrobiales bacterium
CGATCACGTTGCGCTGGATCTCGTTGGTCCCGGCGAAGATCGACGACGCCTGATAGTAGAGCCAGGCCCGTTGCCAGGATCCGTCCCCGGGGTTGTCCGCCGCCCCGTGCCACAGCGGCGCCGCCGGTCCGAGCACGTCCAAGGCCAGGGCGTGGAGCCGTTTGCTCATCTCGCTCCAGTACAGCTTGAGAAGGCTTCCCTCCGGTCCCGGCTCGAGGCCGCGCTCGAGCCGCGACAGCGACCGCCAGTTGTGCAATTGGAACAGCCGCACCTCCACGTAGGCCTGGGCCAGTCGCCGCCGCAGGCGCGAGTCGTCGAAGGCGCCGGTCACCGCCGCGGTCCGCAACAGCTCGTCGAGGTGCTGCAGGTGGATGACGAGCTGTCGGGGATTGACCCCCCGTTCATGGGACAAGGTGGAGGACGCCACCGTCCAGCCCTGTCCTTCTCCACCCACCACCTGCTCGCCGGGAACGTGGACCTCACCCAAGTGGACCTCGTTGAATTCGGCTTCGCCGGTGAGCTGTACCAAGGGGCGCACGTCCACACCCGGGGCGTGCATGTCCACCACGAAGAACGAAAGCCCCCGGTGACGCGGCGCGTCGGGATCGCTGCGAGCCAGGCAGATCCCCCAGTCGGCGAACTGGGCGTAGGAGGTCCAGACCTTCGTCCCCGCGAGCACCCAGCCTCCGCCCGAGCGACGGGCAGTGGTACGCACCGAAGCCAGGTCCGACCCCGCTTCGGGTTCGGAAAAGAGCTGGCACCACAGCTCCTCCGCCGGAAGGATCTTTGGCAACCACCTCGTCTTCTGCTCCTCGGTGCCGTGCGCCAGCAGGGTGGGGCCCGCCAGGTTGATGCCGATGCGGCCCACGAGCTCGGGCGCCCTGGCGCGGGCGAGCTCCTCCTGCACCACGAAATTGGCCGCCGGCCCCAGGCCCCGTCCGCCGTAGGCAGCCGGCCAGGTGACCCCGACCCAACCGGCCGCCGCCAGCTGCGCCTGCCAGCGCCGGCCGAAGGCGACTTCGTCGCCGAGCTCGTCGAAGCGCGGCGGCAGTCCCACGCCGTACTCCCACGGAAGGTTCTCCTCCAGAAAGGCGCGCACCTCGGATCGGAGGCGGTCCATCTCGGGGGTGGGGGCGAAGTCCATGGCGCGGGCCGCCCAGCGTATGACACCGGCGTCAGCGTTCGGCCCGGCCGCCTACCATCGTCGGGATGGACTTCGAGCTCTCCGATGACCAGCTCGCCCTGCGCCAGGCGGCCCTCGGCATGCTCGACGACCTGTCCCCGCTCACGCGCGTCCGGCAGGTGGCCGCCATGGACGCCCATCTCGATACGCAGCTGTGGCAGGCCATGGCCGAACAGGGATGGCTGTCGGTCGAGCTGCCCGCCGAGGCCGGGGGTCTCGGGCTGGGGTCGGTGGAGCTCTCGGTGCTGGCGGAGCAGCTCGGCGCCCACCTCGCACCGGTGCCGTTCCTGGGCACCGTGCTCACCGCCGGTGCGCTCCAGCGCGCGGTGTCGGCGAAGGCGGCCGACGCCGCCGACGAGCTGGCCGGTCGCACCGTCGGGCAGTGGATCGAACGGCTGGCCGAGGGCTCGGCCGTCGGCGCCTTGGCGTGGTCCACGCGGGCGGACTCGGTGTCGGCGGCGACGCACGAAGGTGGCTGGCACCTCTCGGGCCGCAGCGATCCCGTCGTTTACGGGCCGTCGGCCGATCTGGTCCTGGTGCCGGCGCCCGCCACCGAGGGGCCGGCGCTGTTCGCCGCGGTGCCGGCCGAGCGTCCGCGCTGCGAGCCGGCCATGGACCGCACTCGCAGCCTCGGGCGTGCGGTGCTCGAGGACGACCGGGGACTGTGGCTCGGTGGTGACGATGCGCTGCAGGCGCTGCTCGACCGCGCCGTCACCGCCCTGTGCGCCGAGATGCTCGGTGCGGCGGAGCGTGTGCTGCACATGTCGGTCGACTACGCCAAGGACCGGGTGCAGTTCGGGCGCCCCATCGGCAGCTTCCAGGCGGTGAAGCACCGCTGTGCCGACATGCTGGTCGACGTGGAGGGCATGCGCTCGGCCGCCTACTACGCGGCGTGGGCGGTGGGAGCGGGTGACCCCGACGCCTCGGCGGCGGCGTCGGCGGCCAAGGTGTGGTGCTCGGAGGCCTCGCGCCGGGTCATGGCATCCGGGCTGCAGGTGCACGGAGGGATCGGCTTCACCTGGGAGCACGACCTGCATCTGTTCGTGAAGCGCGCCCAGCTCGACCAGGTGAGCTTCGGGGACTCGAGCGCCCATCGTGACCGGCTGGCCCGCATCCTGCGCCCGCGCGCCGAGGCCGGCCTGCCGGTGCTGTAGCGCTCCAGGGGAGCCCGTTCAGGGCGGCGGCGTCGTTCCCAGAGCGGTGGCGCGGGATCGCAATGCGGCGCGGTCGGGCTTGCCGGCGGCCAGCACCGGGATGGCGTCGACCTGTACGACGTACTCCGGCGTCTTGAACCGGGTCACGCCGCGCTCGGTGAACCACCTGCGACACTCCTCCAGCGAGAACGACAGGTCGGCCTCGACGAAGGCGGCCACCCGCTCGCCCACCTCCGAGTCGGGGACGGCGACGGCAACGGCGTGGCGTACGGCGGGATGGGACTCGAGCACCGCCTCCACTTCGGAAGCAGAGATGTTCTCCCCGGCACGGATGATGATGTCCGACATCCGCCCCACCACCTGCAGCCAACCCTGGGCGTCGACCACACCCAGGTCGCCGGTACGGAACCAGCGCCCGGGGCGCGCCGTCACCGCCGCCGTCTGCGCGGCGTCGGCGTAGCCCATGAACAGCTCCGGTCCCCGCAGCCACAGCTCACCGGGCTGTCCGGCCGGCACCGGTCGTCCGCTGACAGGATCGTGCACCTCGAGCTCCGCTTCGCCCACCACCCGGCCGTCGGTGTCGGCCGCCAGCTGCGGGCTGTCGGCCGGTCCGGAGGTGGTCACGGTGGGTGCCTCGGTCGATCCGTAGGTGCGCTTCACCCGGGCGCCGAAGCGCCCGGCGATCGACTCCACGAAGGCCGGGCTCACCGACGCCCCGCCCGTCGACACCAGCCGCAGCGACCCCACCCGTTCGGCCTTGAAGCGCTCGGAGCCGGCCATCTGGGAGAAGAACACCGGCGGCGCGCCCATGAAAGACACGCGCTCGGCTTCGATGCGTTCGAGAGCGAGCTCGGGATCCCACGCCGCCATCAGCACGGCGGGGATGCCGGCCACCTGCGGGATGAGCACACCGTTGAGCAGACCCGACACATGGGCCAGCGGCGCCGGCATGAGCACGGCGTCGACGCTGCCGAGCCCGTGCGCGGCGATCATGGTCGCCGCCTTGTAGCCCAGTCCGCGGTGGCTGTGCAGGACGGCCTTGGGCACGCCGGACGACCCCGAGGTGAAGAGCACCACGGCCAGCTCGGCCGGCTGCACCGGGACCGAGCCCCGGCCCACGGCCGACGCCGCCGGCAGCGCGCCCAGCAGCGCATCGATCGTCACCGACCCCGGTATCACCACCGACTCGGGCACGGCGCCGGCGGGCATGTTCCCGGCGGCCAGCACCAGCGCCGGGTCGACCTGGTACAGCGCCGCGCCCACCTCGGCGGCACCGAGGCGGTGGTGCAACGGGGCAGCGACCGCGCCGATGCGCCAGCAGGCGCGGTACAGGACGACGCCGGCCACCGAGTTGGGCAGCTGCCAGGCCACCACCTGCCGGCGGCGGACGCCGGCTCGCCGTAGCGCGCCGGCCACCGTCGCCACGGCGTGCTCCATGGCCGGGCCGTCGAGGCGGTCGCGGTCGTCGATCACGGACGCCCGTGTCGTG
>DATHCF010000396.1:0-4768 GCA_035319705.1 Acidimicrobiales bacterium
CACGCCCGACACGATCAGGTCGTCGCCGACGGCCTCGGCCGTCCCCCCGAAGGCACGCACGAGCTCGACCACGCCGGCGAGACGATCGGACTCCTTCACCCGGAGCTCGCCCACGGAGCGGAACACCGTGGTGCCTTCGGCCAGCGCGGCGGCCACCGCCAGCGCCGGCACCTCGTCGAGCCCGGTGATCTCCGCCGCCTCCACCTCTGTTCCCCGCAGGCGCGCGCTGCGCACGTCGATGTCGTTCACGTGCTCCATGGAGAGGGGGCCGGCCGCCGGCACCTCGGTGATGTCCGCCCCCATGCGCTCGAGCACGTCGAGGAACCCACGGCGTCCCGGGCCGGTGTAGGTCCCCTCCACCACCACCTCGCTGTCGGGGACCACGCAGGCCGCCACCACCCAGAAGGCGGCCTGCGAGGGATCGCCGGGGACCTCGAGCTGCAGCGGGGACAGTACCGACGGCTCCACCCGCACGACGTGCGCCCCGCCCTCGGTGCTCTCCCTCAGCCTGGCCCCGCACCGGGCCAAGAGCTCCTCGGTGTGGCGGCGCGTCGGGACGGGCTCGCGCACCACCGTCGTCCCTTCGGCGCCGAGCCCGGCCAGGAGCACGCACGACTTCACCTGGGCGCTGGCTATGGGCGGGGTGTAGTCGATGGCTTTCAGCGTGCCGCCGCGTAGGCGCAACGGCGGCAGGCAACGCTCGCCGGTGCCGGTCACCGACGCTCCCATGGCCCGCAACGGCTCGGCCACGCGGTCCATGGGCCGCGCCGACAGCGAGGCGTCGCCCACCAGCTCGACCTCCAGGGGGAAGGCGGCCACCGCTCCCGACAGCAGGCGCATGGTGGTGCCGGAGTTGCCGCAGTCGAGCGCCCCGGGCGGCTGCACCAGGACGCCGCTGCCGGTCACCTCGAGCTCGTGCGCAGCGGTGTGCCGCCAACGCGCCCCCAGGGCGACGATGGCCTGCGCCGTGCGGGCCACGTCGTCTCCGTCGGAAAGGCCGCGCAGCGACGACGTGCCGTCGGCCAGCATGGACAGCAGCAGGGCGCGATGGGAGATCGACTTGTCGCCGGGCACCCGCACGTGCCCGCGCAACGCCCGCCCGCCGCGCACCACCAGACGGTCCGTCATTGCAGCGGCCGGGCCAGCGGGTGATAGCCGCGGGCGGAGAGCGCACCGGCGAACATCTCCGCCCCCTCGGCGTCGACCACGAGCACGAGCACACCCCGGGGTCCCTCGGCGCTGTGGGCGATCTCCAGGTCCGAGATGTTCACGCCCAGGTCGCCGGCGGTGGTGGTGATCTCGGCCAGCACGCCCGGCCGGTCGGGCACCGGGACCCGCAGCTCCACGAGGCGCTCGGGACGCACGGCACGGGCCGGCAGGGAGCGCCGTGCCGTCGCCGCGCGCGACAAGGCGTCGAGAAGGGCGGCGCGGTCGCCCTGCGCCACCCGCTGGCGCACATCGCCCAGGGCGGCAAGCAGGTCGTCGAGGCCGGCCACGATGGCCGGAGCGTTCTCGGCGCAGATGTCGGGCCAGATCGTCGGCTGGCCGGCGGCCACGCGGGTCATGTCGCGGAAACCCCCGGCGGCGAGCCGCAGCAGCGCCCCGTGCTGCACGGACCGGCGCTCGGCCACGTTCATCAAGGTGGCGGCGGCCAGGTGCGGCACGTGCGAGACCACGGCCACCAGGGCGTCGTGCTGCTCCGGCGACAGCGACAGGACCTCGGCACCGAGCGACCCCACCACCGACTGCACGACGGCGTAGGCGGCGGCGTCGGTCTCGTCGGTCGGGGTGAGGACCCAGGTGGCTCCCACGAACAGCTCGGGGTCGGCTCCGGCCAGGCCCAGCTGTTCGGAGCCGGCCATGGGATGACCGCCGACGAAACGAGGATGGTCGACGGCGCGCACCACCGAGGCCTTCACACCGCCCACGTCGGTCACCACGGCGCCGGCGCGCAGGTCCGGTTGGGACAGCACCCGCTCGACCTCGTCGACCAGCGCCCCCACCGGCGTGCACACGAAGGTGACCTCCGCCTGCGGGTCTTCGCCCACGGCGTCGACGGCGCCCGCCTTGACCGCCGCCTCGGCCAGCTCGGCATCGGCGTCACGGCCGGTCACGTGCCATCCCCTCCGGCGCAGCGCCAGCCCGATCGACCCGCCGATCAAACCCGTTCCCACTACCGCGGCGCGCCGTGGCGGGGACGACGACGAGGTGTCACTCGGGGAGGTCATCACGCAGTCCCCGTGCCCCTTCGAGGTAGACATGGTGCAGCTGGTGGCGACCCCGGTCGCTCGTCATGTGGAGAAGGACGCGGATGCATCGCTCCGTGGCGCCGGGCACGGCGATCTCCGCCGCGCACAGCAGGGGCACGTCGCCGAGACCCATGGTGCGCGCCGCGGTGGCCGGGAACATGGCAGTCACGTCGGGGGTGGCGGTGAACAGGATGCTGATCAGGTCCTCGTGCTCCACCCCGTTGCGCTCGAGCATGGCGTTGAGCAGCGCCACCGTCCGCTCGGTGATCTGCTCCGGCGTGTCGGCGTCGACGGTGGTGGCACCCCGCAAGGCGCGTACGACGCGGTCCATGGCCGGGGAGCCTACCGATGCCTGCCCGCGCCGCTTCGTGGACCGCCCGCCGCCCCACGGCTGCCGGCGCTGGGCCGGGGACGGCCTGCGGACGTCGCCGCCGAGGCCAGCGCACGCACCTCCCGGGCGGACAGCGCCCGCCAGCGCCCAGGGGCGAGCCCGCCGTCGGCGACGGGCCCGATGCGCGTGCGCACGAGCCTCTGCACCGGATGGCCGACCGCCTCCAACATCCGTCGCACCTGGCGGTTGCGGCCCTCGTGCACCACGATGCGCAGCACGCCGGGCGACAGCATCCCCACCCGCGCCGGCGCCGTCACGCCGTCGTCGAGCTCCACGCCGTGTCGCAGCATCCGCAAGGCGGCCGGTCCGGGCACGCCGGCCACCTCGGCCAGGTACTCCTTCTCCACGCCGAAGCTCGGATGGGCGAGCAGCTGTGCCAGCTCCCCGTCGTTGGTGAGGATGAGCAGGCCCTCGGTGTCGGCGTCGAGACGGCCCACGGGGAAGACCCGTGGCTCGGCCGGCACCAGCTGCAGCACCGTGCGGCGCCCTTCTGGATCGTCGGCCGTCGTCACCACCCCGGCCGGCTTGTTGAGCAGATAGTGCACGAGCCCCGGCATCGACGGCACCGGCGCGCCGTCCACCGTGAGGCGGTCGTTCTCCACGTCGACGCGGCGACCGAGCTCGGCCGGCTCGCCGTTGACGGCCACTCGGCCGGCGGCGATCAGCTCCTCGCAGGCGCGCCGGCTGCCGTAGCCCAGCCGGGCCAGGACCTTCTGCAGTCGTTCGCCCGGGCCGGCTTCCTCAGGCATCCGGCCCGGGGCGCAGCTGCTCCTCGAGCCGCTCCATCGTCTCTGCCCCTGGGATCAGGTCCTCGACCGGGGGCAGGTCGTCGAGCGAAGCGAGCCCCAGCTTCTCGAGAAAGGCCGCCGTGGTGCCGTACAGCACGGGCTGGCCCGGCCCCGGCGCCTGTCCCACCGCGGTGATGTAGCCGCGCTGGTGCAGCAGGCGCACCACGCCGTCCACGTTCACCCCGCGCAGCGCAGCGATCTGTCCCCGCGACACCGGCTGCTTGTAGGCCACGATGGCGAGCGTCTCCAGAGCGGCCGCCGACAAGCGGGCGGACACGCCCTCCATGGCGAAGCGCTCCACGAACGGGGCCATGTCGGGATGGGTCTGAAAGCGCCATCCCCCGGCCACACAGGCCAGGACGAAGCCGTGTCCCTCTTGCTGGTAGGCCGCCGCCAGCTCCTTGCACGCCCAGGTCACCTGCTCGACCGGCAGCTCGAGCAGCTCGGCCAGCAGGCTGCCCGGCACGGGCTCGACCGCCGACAGCACGACGGCCTCGATGGCCCGATGCTCCTCGCTGAGCGTCACCGCACGGATCCCGTGGTCACCTGGTCAGCCGTCGTACTCCTCGACCGCGCCGGCGCCGACCATGGCCCTCGTCTTGTCCGGGCTCGCTCCGGTCCAGGTGACGACCAGGTCGCCGAAGGTAGTCCCCTGGTCCAGGGCGACCCAGCCGCGCTTGCACAGCTCGAGCAGCGCGAGGAAGCGCACGATCACCTGCATCCGGGTGGTGCAGTGGCGGGTGAGCTCGCGAAAGCCGATGGTGCCGTCGGAGGGCAGGCGCTGCTCCAGCTCGGCCACCGCCTCCGACACCGTGACGGCCTCCACCGTGACGTGCGAGAGGTCGAGGCCGGGCGGGGACGGCGCGGCCATGGCGGTGAGGTAGGCGGCCACCAGTCGCGACAGGTCCACGCCGACCAGCAGATCGGGGGCAGCCTCGCGGAACTGCTCCTCCAGGCCGGCCGTGCGGGGCAGGCTCCGGGCCGCCCGCTCGATGAGTAGGGCGAAGGCGTCGGCGGCCGCCGCGTAGGCCTGCAGCTCGTACAGCCGGGCCAGCAGGCGGTCGCGCTCGTCGTAGCCCGACAGCTCCTCGTCCTCGTCGAGCTGCTCGGGACCGGGGAGCAGGGCGCGCGACTTGAGCTCGACCAGCACCGCGGCGATCAGGAGGAACTCGCTGCACGCCTCGAGGTCGAGTGGCTGCCGCTGCACCAGCTCGGCCAGGAACCGGTCGACGAGCGGCGCCAGCGGGATGTCGTAGATGTCCAGCTTGTGCTCGGAGACGAGCTGGAGGAGCACGTCGAAGGGGCCCTCGTACACCGGGGTCCGGACGTGGACGGCCACG
>DATHCF010000397.1:0-3840 GCA_035319705.1 Acidimicrobiales bacterium
GCTCGACCTGATGGTGGGCCGCGCCACCGAGCGCTATTCGCACGGCTCGTACCTGTCGGAGAAGCAGGGCATCCAGTGGCTCATCAGCGAGTCGGCCATCGAGCTCTACCAGGCCAAGCTCATGGTGCTGCACGCCGCCTATCGCATCGAGCACGGGCTGGATTTCACCACCGAGGTGTCGATGGCCAAGCATCACGTGGCCAACACGTTGTGGCGGGTGGTCGACCGTGCCGTGCAGGTGCACGGGGCGCTGGGCTACTCGAAGGACTCACCGCTCGGGGAGATGCTGCTGCAGGCCCGCTGGAGCCGCTTCGCCGACGGGGCCGACGAGATCCACAAGTGGCGGGTGGCGGAACAGGTGATCGATGCCTTCAGAGCCGACGGGACCACCCGGGCCGCCACCGGGGACCTGCCGCTGTAGCGCGCCGGACGGGGGCCGCCATGGCGCCGCCGGGCGCGCTCAGCCGTAGTAGCGGTACACCACCTGGGCCACGCACGCCGGCTTGGCGCCACCGTCGGTCTCGAGGGTGAGCTCCAGCGTCACCTGCACGCCGTCGCCCGCCTTTTCGACGCCCACCACCTCGGCGCCGAGGCGCAGCTTGGAGCCGACCGTCACCGGGGCAGGGAAGCGGACCTTGTTGCAGCCGTAGTTGACGCCGAAGCGCATGCCCTCGACCTTGAGCACCTGCTGCAGCAGCGCGGGGGCCAGCGACAGGGTGAGGTATCCGTGGGCGATGGTGGTCCCGAAGGGCCCGGTGGCGGCGCGCCCGGGATCGACGTGGATCCACTGGTGGTCTCCGGTGGCGTCGGCGAACTGGTCGATGCGCTGCTGGTCGACGACGAGCCAATCGGAGTAGCCGAGGTGCGTGCCCGCCAGCTGCTCGAACTCCTCCATCGCCCGGACGACGCATGCCATCACTTGAACCAGATGCGTTCGTAGTGCCGGCTCTGGGGGTGGAGCAGCAGGCCCACGAGCACCGCGGCGAACAGCAGGCTCAGCACGAAGGAGAAGCTGAAGCCCACGAACACCAGCCACAGCACGGTGAGCAGGTTCAGGACCGCCAGCACGGCGGCCAGCCAGTAGCCCCAGCGCTTCTCGTTGGCCACGCCGTAGCCGCCGACGGCGAGCAGCAGCGGCACCAGGCCGAGACCGAGGCCGAGCAGGAGCGATATGAGGCCGAAGGCGGCGGTGATGTAACACAGCATCACGGCCCCCTGCAGGGTCTGGGGCTGCGATGCGTCGAAGAACCGGCGTGGCTCGTTGGACATCGGGCCATTGTGGCAGCTGGAGCCGCCGGGCGTGGATCCCCCCCGGTAGCCTGGCGGCATGGAGGCCGCCGGCGAGCCCTCGGCTGTCCGGCCGGTGCGACAGGGCAGGCGAGCCGCCCGGCACCGTTCGGTGGCGGAGATCCAGGTCTTGGACCACCACCACCGCAGCCTTCACGGCGGGGGGCCGCGGGCGGCGGTGTTCGGGGTGAGTGACGGGCTCGTCACCAACGTCGCCATCATCCTCGGCGTGGCCGGCGCCCATCCCACCGGGGGCTTCGTCCGCCTGGCCGGCGTGGCCGCCCTGGTGGCCGGCGCCTTCTCCATGGGGGCCGGGGAGTACGTGTCGATGCGGGCCCAGACCGAGCTGTTGCAGCGGGAGCTGGCACTCGAACGCCGCGAGATCAGTCGCCGGCCGGAGGGGGAGCGGCGCGAGCTGGTGCGCATCTACGAGCAGCGCGGTGTCGCCCCGGAGCTGGCCCAGCAGCTGGCCGACCAGATGATGCGAACCCCCGAGCTGGCTCTCGAGACCCATGCCCGGGAGGAGCTCGGCATCGACCCGTCGTCGCTCGGCTCCCCGGTCCAAGCCGCGGCCTCCTCCTTTGCCACCTTCGCCCTGGGGGCGCTGCTGCCGCTTCTGCCCTGGCTGTTCACGGCGGGTACGGGCGCCACCCTGGGCTCGATGATCATCGGCGGCTGTGCGGCTCTGGCCGTCGGTGCCGCCCTGGCCATCTTCACCGAGCGCCCCTGGTGGTGGTCGGCCCTGCGTCAGCTGCTGTTCACCGTGGTTCCCGCCGCCATCACCTTCGGCATCGGCCGCGGCATCGGCACCTCGGGCGTCTGACGGTCAGCTGTTCAGCCGGCTCGCTCCACGTCGCCGGTATAGGCCCGGTCCGTGTGGTCCACCACGAAGCCGAGCGACCGGTACAGCGCCACCGCTGCGGTGTTGCCGGCATCGACGTACAACATGGCCCGGCGCAACCCGGCGCCGGCCAGGTGGTCCAAGCCGGCCTCGACCAATGCCCGGCCCAGGCCGAGCCCCTGGAAGTCCGGGTCGACGCCGATCACGTAGATCTCGCCCACCGGAGGATCACCGTCGTGCACCTTGGTCCAGCAGAAGGCGGCCAGCCGTCCCTGGCGCTCGTGCAGCAGGAAGCCATCGGGATCGAACCACGGTTCGGTCTCGCGCTCGTGCAGCGTGTCCATGGTCCAGTCGCCCTGTTCGGGGTGCGAGGCGAAGGCGCGGTTGTTCACCTCGAGCCACGCACGCTCGTCCTCGCCGGGGACGAAGGGGCGCACGGCGACACGCTCGGCCCCGGGTGCATCCAGCGGCAGCGGCCGGCGCATCTGGTACAGGTCGCGGCCGCGGCGGAGCCCACAGGCCGCTGCCGTGGCGTCCCAGCTCTCGTCGGGTTTGGGGACCCACAGATGGACGTGGCCGCCTCCCTGGTGCGCCACCTCGGCCAGTGCCGCCGACAGCAGGTCACCGGCCACGCCCTCCTGCGGACCGCGCCAGGCCGGGTGCACCACCACCTCGACGCCCCAGCTGCGGTCGCCCTGGCTCAACTGGGCATAGCCCAGCAACGGGCCGCCTTCCTTCTCCCTGGCCACGAAGCCGGCGAAGCCCCGGCGTCCACCGTGCACCAGGTCGATCCACTTGTGCTCGCCGAGTGGACGATGGCCGTCGGCTGCCCCCACCACCGACAGCAGCTCCGACACCTCGGCGACGTCGGACTCGCCCATGCGGCGCTTCACCGTCACGTGGTGCACCGTGCGGAGGCTATCGGCGCGGCCCGCCGTCACGGGAGCCCGCAGCAGCGGAGCCGCTGGAGGCGGCCCATTAGGGTGCGCTGACAGTGGCCGTCCCCCGCAGCCGCCGGGTCCGCGCCGGCATCGTCGTCGAGCGCTTGGCGGCGGAGTACCCCGGTGACGCCAAGTCGCTGTGCGCGCTGCGCCACGGCGACCCCTTCCAGCTTCTCGTGGCCACCATCCTGTCGGCGCAGACCACCGATGAACGGGTCAACATGGTCACGCCCGAACTGTTTCGGTGCTATCCGACCCCGGACCGCTTGGCGGCGGCGCCGCCCGAGGAGCTGGAGGCGGTGATCCGCTCGACCGGGTTCTTCCGGTCCAAGGCCCGCAGCCTGATCGGCATGGCCCAAGGTGTGGTCGAGCGGTTCGACGGCGAGGTGCCAGCCGACGTCGACGACCTCACCTCGCTGCCCGGCGTAGGCCGCAAGACCGCCAACGTGGTGCTGAGCGTGGACTTCGGACTCCCCGCGCTGCCGGTGGACACGCACGTGGGACGCCTGGCACGCCGTCTGGGGCTGACCGACAACAGCGATCCCGATCGCGTCGAGGCAGACCTCGACGCGCTGGTTCCGCCGGAGGAGTGGGGAGGCCTGAGCCTGCGGCTCATCCTGCACGGCCGGGCCGTCTGCCGGGCACGCGCGCCGATCTGTCCGGAGTGCGTGCTGAACGACGTCTGTCCCTCGGCCCGCCTCTTCATGGGCGCCCCGCGCCCGCACTCTCCGCCGAGGACGGCAACCGGTCAGCCGCGGAGGGTGAGATGAG
>DATHCF010000398.1:0-3565 GCA_035319705.1 Acidimicrobiales bacterium
CTGCCACCCGGGCCAACAGTTCGCCCACCGGCCCGCTGGCCACGAATTCGGCCTCACGGTCGCGGACAACCTCACGCCCGCCCACCAGGTGCCCGCCCCAGAACTCCATGACACCGAGACAGTGGGTGAGGATGGCATAGGGCGAATTGGCCTCGGGGAACGCCGGCCGGCGGTTGGCGAGGTCGTCACCCAGGCCCTCGACGATCTGGATCAGCCCGTCGATCGCCTCGTCCACGAAGGACATGTAGTCGTCGGTCGAGATCACCTCCGCACCATAGGTGCCCGGCTGTCCCGGCGGGGCCGACCCCTCGACCGCTAAGGTCCGGAAACAGACGCAGTGCAACGTGTGGAGGTGCGGACATGGCCGGTGACGTGGTAAGCGTGGAACGCGTGATCAACGCCCCGCCGGAGGCCATCTTCGCCCTGGTGGCCGATGCCTCCCGGCATCGCGAGATCGACGGCTCGGGCACGCTCGTCGACTTGAAGCCCGAGGCCCCGCATAAGCTCGCGCTGGGGTCGGTGTTCGGCATGGGGATGAAGCTCGGGATCCGCTACTCCATGGTGAACACCGTGGTGGAGTACGAGGAGAACCGGCGCATCGCCTGGAAGGTCGAACCGCCCCCCGGTCTCATGGCCCGGCTCTCCGGCGGCCGGGTGTGGCGCTACGAGCTCGAGCCCACCGACGGTGGCACGCGTGTGCGCGAGAGCTGGGACATCTCGGGCGACAAGCAGCGGGCGATACTCAGGATCGTGGCCGCCGCTCAGACCAAGCGGTCGATGGAGAAGACGCTCGAGCGCATCGAGCAGCTGACCGCGGCCAAGCCGGCGCCCGGAAGCGCCTCCGGCACGTGACCGGGTGCCCGGCCGGGTGCCCGGCCGGGTCGGCCGAGCCGAAGCTCGCCCGGCTGTGGCGCCGGTCATGCGGCACGGCGGTACCGCCACACCGCTAGTGGGACGAGGACCGCGAGCAGCCCCACCACCCAGGCCAGCGCCTCCTCGACGTGCGTGGCCGTGGGCCCGCCGAACATGAGGGCCCGCACACCCTCGACCACCGGACCGAAGGGCTGGTACGTGGCGAAGTCACCGAGCCACTTGGGCATCTCCGAGGTCGGCACGAAGGCGGGTGAGGCGAAGACCAAGGGGAACAGCAGCGGGAAGGAGGTCACCTGCGCCGTCTCGCTGTTGCTGGCGGTGAGCCCGATCACGGCGAATCCCCACGACAAGGCGAAGGAGAAAACGAGCACCAACGCCGCACCGGCCAGGAACCCCGCGGCGTTCGTCTGCACCCGGAACCCCACGGCGTAGCCCACGCCGGTCATGAGCACGAACGTGGCCACGTTGCGGACCATGTCGGCGAAGCTCCGGCCGGCGAGGACCGCCGAGCGCGCCATGGGCAGGGCGTGGAAGCGCTCGATGAGGCCCGTCTGCAGGTCCTCGGCCAGGCCGATGGCGGTGGACACCGAGCCGAAGGCCATGGTCTGCACGAAGATCCCCGGCATGAGGTAGTTGACGTAGTGGTGCTTGAGCTCGACGCCGAGCTGGCCGGGAAGATGGATGGCCCCGCCGAAGACATAGCGGAAGAGCAGTACGAACAGGATGGGCTGCACGCCGTGGAACACGAGCGCCTGCGGGTTGCGGGTGATGGCGATGAGGTTGCGCTTGGTCACGGTGACGGCGTCGGCCAGGGCCCAGCCGAGGGCGCTTCCTCTGACCCCCGGGGCGCCGGCCTCGGGCGTCGCCATCACACCGGTGACGGCGGTCATCGAGCCGCCCCTTCCGCCTCGGGGGTGGCTCGGCGACGGCGGCGGCGTCTTCCGGGCGACCATTCGGGCTCGGCGTCCGAGTCGTCGTTGGCGTCGTCACCGGACGCTTCGGCGACGTGTCCGGTGAGGGCCAGGAACACGTCGTCGAGGCTCGGCTCCCGAAGCACGAAGCCGGCGGGGACGAGGCCGCGCTGGTCGAGCAGGCGCAGCACCTCAACGGCTGCACGCGGTCCGTCGTCCACCGGGACCTCGACGTTGGTGCCGAGAAGGTTGGCGGGCTTGCTCGCCACCCCTGCCACCATGACCGCCACCTCGGCGGCAGACTCCGGGTCGTTCATGGAGACGTCCAGCACGGTGGCGCCCAGCGAGGCCTTCAGCTGTGCCGGGGTGCCTTCGGCGATGACCCGCCCCTTGTCGACCACCGCCACCGTGTGCGCCAGGCGGTCGGCCTCCTCGAGGTACTGCGTGGTCAACAGCACCGTCGTCCCGCCCGCCACCAGCTCCTCGATGGTCTCCCACACTCCCAGCCGGCTCTGGGGATCGAGGCCGGTGGTCGGCTCGTCGAGGAACAGCACCGGCGGCCGGGCCACCAGGGCGGCGGCCACGTCGAGGCGGCGGCGCATACCTCCCGAGTAGGTCTTGAGCGGCCGGTCGCCGGCGTCGGTCAGCTGGAACTGGGCCAGCAGCTCCGTGGCCCGGCGGGCCGACAGGGGCCGGCTCAGGTGGTTCAGGCGGCTCACCATGTGGAGGTTCTCGCGGCCGGTCAGGTTCTCGTCCACCGCCGCGTACTGTCCGGCCAGCCCGATGGACATGCGCACCTGCGGGGCGTGACGGACCACGTCGTGGCCGAGCACCCGGGCGCTTCCGCCGTCGGGCGCCAAGATGGTGGTGAGGATGCGCACGGCGGTGGTCTTGCCCGCCCCGTTCGGCCCGAGCAGCCCGAGAACCGTGCCCGCCGCCACCGAGAAGCTCACCTTGTCGAGGGCGCGCACCGTCTCGTTGAAGGTCTTCTCGAGGTCGACGGCCTCGATGGCCTGGGTCACGCCCCTCCTCCCTCGGGCTCGCTCGGGCGCCTGCCGGCACCGTGGACGCCCATCAGGCAACTGCCAGCGTGGCACGCACGGGGAAGTGGTCCGAGCCACGTGCCGGGACCACTTCGGCGCCGAGGACCTGCACGGCCGAGGTGACCAGGATGTGGTCGATCTGGAACACCGGCCGCCACGACGGCCAGCTGCGTCCCGACACCGCCCGCGACCAGCCGGGCATGGCCAGGCTCACCATCGGGCCCCACATGTTCATGTCGCCCATGAGCACTGCCGGTGCGCCGGTTTCGGACAGCATCCGCCGCAGGTGGCGCAGCTGGAGCAGCGAACCCTGCCGCAGATGCGACAGGTGCGTGCCCGTCACCGCCAGCGGCGACGACGAATCCCCCTTGACCATGGCTCGCAGTGCCAGCCTGCGGACGCGCTGCCCGCCCGGAAGCGGCAGGTGCAGAACCTCCGCCTCGCCAGCGCCCACACGGTCGAGCAGGGCCAGGCCGGTCGTACCACGGCGGCCCCGACGGTTGAGCACCGACGATCGCCCGGAGCGGCCGAAGTCGATGCGCAACCCGACCCCGCCGCGGGCCCGGTACACGGGTCCCCAGCCGTCGCCCGCCCCGGCCGGTGCGGGGTACTGCCGGGCCGGAGCCATCGAGGCCGAGGTCATCCGGTAGCCGAGAGCGGCGGCCACCTGCTCGGCCGTGCCCTGGCCCTCGAGCGGGGTCCAGGTCTCCTGGAGAACCAGCACGTCGGCGTCGAGGG
>DATHCF010000399.1:0-5974 GCA_035319705.1 Acidimicrobiales bacterium
GTCGTCCGGGACGCAGCGGGTGACCAGGCCGATGCGCTCTGCCTCGGGGCCGTCCACGAACTCGGCCGTCATCAAGTAGTACTTGGCCTTGGCCATCCCGCACAGCAACGGCCAGATGGCGGCGGCATGGTCGCCGGCGGCAACGCCGAGACGGGCATGTCCGTCGGAGATCCGAGCGGAGGCGCCCATGATGCTCACGTCGGCCAGCAGCGCCACGGCGAGTCCCGCCCCCACGGCCACCCCGTTGATGGCCGAGACGATGGGCTTGCGGGCGAGGAGCATGTGTTCGACGATGGCCCCGGCGTCGTGCCACTGCTGCAGCGTGGCGGCGTAGTCCGTCGTCATCTCTTCGATCATCTGCAGGTCGCCGCCGGCGCTGAAGGCCCGCCCGGCGCCGGTGACCACCGAGGCGCCCACCTCCGGATCGTCGTCGACCACTGACCAGACCTCGGCCATCTCGGCGTGCATGCGCACGTTGGCGGCGTTGAGCACCTCGGGGCGGTCCAGGGTGACGACCACCACGCCGGGGGCGGGCTTCTCGAAGGAAAGGTGCTCGAAGTCCTCGTACCGCAAGCGCCGCATGGCCCAGCTCCTCGTCACCGATCGTCGGGCCGTCAAGCTACTCACTGGCGCCGAGGGCCGACCGATAGCATCCGGCTCTCGTGCAGGTCGACCTCATGGCTTTCGGGATGCCGCTTCGCCGGGCCCAGGCGCTGGCCGCCGACGCCGAACGGGCGGGGTTCGCCGGCGTGGTCGTCACCGAAGGCGGGCGCACGGCGTACCTCACCTGCGCGGCGATGGCGCTGGCCACCACCGATCTCGAGCTGTCCACCGGGATCGCCGTGGCCTTTCCCCGGAGCCCGATGGTCAGCGCACAGGTGGCCTGGGAGCTCGCCGACACCAGTGCCGGCCGCTTCCGGCTGGGTCTGGGCGCCCAGGTCGCCGCCCACATCCGCCGGCGCTACGACGCGCCCTTCGACCAACCTGCCCGCCGGCTGGCTGAGTACGTGCGGGCCGTACGGGCCTGCTTCGCCGCCTTCCGGGGCGAGGTGCCGTTGCACTTCGAGGGCGAGTTCTACCGGTTGACCCTGCTTCCTCCCATGTGGTCACCGGGCCCCATCGACGCCCCCGATCCCCGCATCGACATGGCGGCGGTGAACCCGCTCATGCTCCGCCTGGCCGGGGAGGTGGCCGACGGGGTGCAGGTGCACCCCCTCAACCACCGGCGCTACCTGGCCGAGGTGGTGCGACCCGAGCTGGCCGCCGGTGCACGCCGGGCCGGCAAGGATCCGGCGTCGCTTCGGATAAGCGTGCCCGTCCTGACCGCCGCCGGAGAGACCGACGAAGAGCAGTGGCGGTGGCGGGAGGCAGCCAGAGCCCAGGTGGCCTTCTACGGGTCGACCCCCAACTACGCGCTGCTGTTCGAGCTGCTGGACCGGCCGGACACCACGGCCCGGCTGCGTGAGCGCCAGAAGGCCGGCGACCTCCCCGGCATGGCGGCGGTGATCGACGACGAACTCCTCGACCACTTCGTGGTCCAGGGCACCTTCGGCCAGGTGGCGGACCGGCTGGCGCAGCGATACGGCGGGCTGGCCGATCGGCTCGTCCTCTACTTCGCCGGGGCCTCCTGGGAGCGCGACCGCGCCGACTTCCAGCGCTACGGCGAGCTGGCCAGCCGCCTAGCGGCCGGGCCCGAAAGCGGCGCGGCGGGCAGCACCGGCTGACGCCGCGTCGCCGGCACGGCGACGACGCCTTCGAACGGCGAAAAAAGTAAAAAAGCGCCGCCGTTTCGTTACCGATGCAGTGCTTCTGCATGTACCCTCGCCACCGACGGGAACAGCGACCACAAACGGATACGTACAGGAGGAATCGACAGCATGGGCTGGTACCGAGCCCAGGAGTTCGGATTCGACCCGCGGCGCTGTCGCGGGATCCACGTCGGCGGGTGCGTGGCCGGGCGCCGGTGGCCCCGGCAGAGCGACTGGGACGTCGAGGCCCATGCCCACAACACCGATCACGACCCCTGGTTCGGCTGGATCTGTGTGGCCTCCGAGCGTTCGCTGTTCACCGCCTCCCGGCGCCCGACCCGGGTGATGGTCCACGAGTACGCCCACCTCCTGGCGCCGAACTCCCGCCACGGCGCCGCCTGGCAGGAAGCCATCACCGCCCTCGGCTATCCCTCCGAGGCGGAGTGGCACCGGCCCCGCGCCCTGCGACGCCCGGTCCGCCTGCGACGGGCGGTCCGCCGCCGCGCCGCATAGGCGACAGCCGGGCCCGTCACACGCCGGCCGCCTCCAAGGGGTGCAGGCGGCTCTCGTCGAGCACGAAGATCGTCTGGGTGGAGCGCACGTGTGGTGAGCCGTGCAGGCGGACGAGGACGACGTCCCGCAGCGCCACGACGTCGGGCACCCGGACCAGCAGCACCATGTCGAAACCCCCACTGGTGAACGCCAGGTATTCGATGCCGGGTAGCCGGACCAACTCGTCGCGGGCCTCCTGCCAGGCATGCTGCTCGACGTTCACCAAGATGAGCGCGGCCACCGGAAGGCCCACCTTGGCCGGGTCGACCTCGGCTCGGAACCCCGTGATCACCCCGCTGTGCCGGAGCCGCTCGAGTCGTCCATAGGCCGTGGCCCGCGACACCCCGGCGCGCTGGGCGAGGGCGTTGACCGACATACGGCCGTCTTCCACCAGCGCTTCGAGGATCTGCCGGTCGGTGTGGTCCAGCTCCAGCAGATCGTCCACCACCCGCCTCCTTCCGAGGGCCGTCCTCAGACATTATTGGGTCAGCGAGCCGTCAGCTAGACATTTCGTCTAAACATTGGTCCGGTTCCTGGACGTTTTGGGGACGACAAGGCACAATCGGTGGCAGATGGAGGCCACGCTCACCCTGCCCACCGACCATCCGGGCTTCTCCGATCCCGAATACCGCCGCCGCCGGGCGGCCATCGCCGCCGCCGGGGCCGGTCACCACCCGGGGGATCCCATCCCCGTCGTCGAGTACAGCGTCGAAGAGGACGAAGTCTGGCGGTTGGTGTCGCACGAGCTCGGGGTCAAGCACCGGCGCCTCGCCTGTGCGGAGTACCTGCGTGGCTGCGACCGCCTCGTCCTGCCGACCGAGCGCGTTCCGCAGCTGTGCGAGGTCGGCCAGGCCCTTTCGGAACTGACGGGCTTCCACATCCGGCAGGTGCCCGGCCTGGTGCCCGTCCGCGACTTCTACGGGTCGCTCGGGGACCGGACGTTCATGTCCACCCAGTACGTGCGCCACCACTCGGTGCCCTTCTACACACCCGAGCCCGACATCGTCCACGAGATCATCGGGCACGCCAACATGCTCGCCACCGAGGCCTTCGCCTCGCTCTACCAGGCGGCCGGACTGGCCTCCCGGCGCTCGGAATCGGACGAAGCCCTGGAATTCTTCTCCAGGGTCTTCTGGTTCACCTTGGAATTCGGCGTGCTGCGCCAGCACGGCGGGCTCAAGGCCTATGGCGCCGGCCTGCTGTCGAGCTACGGCGAACTCGACGTCTTCCATCTGGCCGACGTCCGGCCGTGGGACCTCGTGGCCATGGGCACCCAGGACTACGACATCACCCGCTACCAGCCCGTGCTCTTCGAAGCGCCGTCGTTCGACTGGATGGTCGACGAGCTCGGGACGTTCTTCGGCGAATACGGCGAGTCCTGGTACCAGGACCGTGTCGCGAAAGGAGAACGATGAGCCAGCTGGCGAGCGCCACTGCCACCACCACCGGCCAGGTGCCCGCCGCCCGCCTGCTCGGATGGGACTGCATCGAACTGTGGGTGGGCAACGCCCGGACCACGGCCGGATTCCTCATGTCCGCCTTCGGCTTCGCCTGCACCGCCTATGCCGGGCCGGAGACCGGCGTGCGCCACAAGGCCAGCTACGTCCTCGAGCAGAACGACGTCCGCCTGGTGGTGTCCGCCGCCCTTCAGGCCGACTCGCCCATCGCCGCCCATGTCCGCACCCACGGCGACGGCGTGCACGACCTGGCCTGGCTGGTCGACGATGCCCGTGCCGCTTTCAGCGCGGCGCTGTCGCGCGGCGCCAGGCCGGTGCGCGAGCCCTGGGAGGAGAAAGACGACCACGGCGAGCTGGTGCTGGCGCAGATCGCCACCTACGGGGAGACCGTGCACACCCTGGTGGACCGCAGCCACTACTCGGGGTCGAGGCTCGAGCCCGGCTACGAGACGGACCACCTGCCTCCGACCCCGGTGGGGCCACCGGTGGGCATCGAGGCCATCGACCACGTGGTGGGAAACGTCGAGCAGGGCCGGCTGGACGACTGGGTGCGGTTCTACGCCGAGGTCATCGGCCTCGAGCCGATGATGCACTTCTCCGAGGACCAGATCTCCACGGAGTACTCGGCGCTCGCCTCCACCGTGGTCTGGGACGGCAAGCGCATCGTGATGCCCATCAACGAGCCGGCCACCGGACGGCGCAAGAGCCAGATCCAGGAGTATCTCGAGGCCTACGACGGGCCGGGGGTCCAGCACATCGCCTTGCGGACGCAGGACATCGTGGCCACGGTGGACGCCCTGGCCGCCCGGGGGGTGCGCTTCATGCAGGTGCCCGGCACCTACTACGACGAGGCGCGCCGTCGCCTGGCGGGGGTGGAGCTTCCGTGGGAGGACCTGCAGCGCCTCGGCATCCTGGTCGACCGCGACCAGGGCGGCCATCTGCTGCAGATCTTCACCGAGACCGTCACCGACCGCCCGGCGCTGTTCTTCGAGATCATCGAACGCCGCGGGGCACGGGGTTTCGGCGACGGGAACTTCCAGGCCCTGTTCGAGGCCATCGAGCGCGACCAGGCCAGGCGGGGAAACCTCTGACCGGACCCGCCGGCGAGGTCGCCGACGACGACGGCTTCGGGCTCGCCAATCTACCCTTCGGTGTCGCCACCTGGCCGGAGGCGGCGGGGCCCCGGATGGTCGTGGGCTTCGGCCGCCATGCCGTGGACCTGTACACGGCGAGTCGCGTCGGGGTCCTCGACACCGGACTCGACCCCGAGCTGTTCGTCGCCGCGAGCCTCAACCCCCTGCTGGCCGCCGGAAGGCCAGCGTGGCAGGCGGTGCGCGGCGGATTGCGCCGGGTCCTGGCCCGTCCCGATGCGCTCCCCCCCGGTGTCCTCGTGCCCCGCGGCGAGCTCACCATGGCCCTTCCGGTCGAGGTGGGTGACTACGTGGACGGTTACGGCGGCATCCATCACGCCACCAACATGGGCGAGATGGTGAGGCCCGGATCCGATCCGCTGGCCCCCAACTGGCGCCGTATGCCGGTCGCCTACCACGGCCGCTCGTCCACGGTGGTGCCCTCGGGCACACCGGTGGTGCGGCCCGCCGGCCAGATGCTGCTCGACGGCCGCCCCGGCTTCGGTCCGACGGCCATGTTGGACGTCGAGTTGGAGCTCGGGTTCGTGGTCGGCACGGGCTCGCGACGCGCCGAGCCGGTCGACATCGCCGAGGCCGGCGAGCACGTCTTCGGCGTCGTCCTCCTCAACGACTGGTCGGCCCGCGACATCCAGCTCTCCGAATCCCAGCCACTCGGTCCGTTCCTGGGGAAGTCTTTCGCCACGTCGATCTCGGTATGGGTGGTGACCCTCGACGCCCTGGCGCCGTACATGGTGGGTGGGCTGGCCGCTGCGCAGGACCCGGAGCCGGCCGCCTACCTCCGCACCGCCGAGCCGTGGATCCCGGACCTCCAGCTCGAGATCGCCCTGCAGAGCGCCACCATGAAAGAACGCGGCATCGACCCGGTCGTCGTCGCCCATGTCCGCTTTGCCGAGGCGATGTACTGGTCCATGGCCCAGCAGCTGGCCCACGCCACCGTCAACGGCGCCACGGTTCGTCCGGGCGACCTGTTCGGATCGGGAACCGCCTCGGGGCCGGACGCCGCCACCCAGGGCGGGAGCCTGCTCGAGCTCACCTGGGGCGGGAGCCGTCCGCTCGAGTTGCCGAC
>DATHCF010000400.1:0-5975 GCA_035319705.1 Acidimicrobiales bacterium
CGGGCAGCCAGTCGGCCACCGATGGCGGCATCAGCAGAAGCTGGTCACGGTCAACCTCGCGCACGTTGACAGGCATAGCTCATCGTCCCGCGCGGCGCGAAACGCGGGCGGGATGGTCAAGATTCATGCGACAGCCTCGTATCGCCAGCTTTGGGGATATCGCGGATCACCAAGGTAACTCACGCAACCTGTGCCGACACCAGCGTCACTCCGACTCATCGCTGACTCCTTGTTCTCACACGTTGATCGAACCTCCCGTGATCACGAAGAATGTGTGAGGAGGTGTGGCTGCAGCGCAGCCGAAGCCGTTGGTGCCGATCTTGAGTGTGTCCGGTGCGTTGGCTCCCGCGAAAGACCCCAGTCTGACCCCGGCTCCTGGCGGTGTTGGTCCCAGGGTGATCACGCCTCCGCCGACTGTGCCTGGGCCCAACAAGGCATACACAAGTCGCGTGGGCGCGATCGGGGTGCTCGCCGTCCAGTTGATCTTCACGACAGCGAGCTTCAGGTTGTCGAGCCCGGTGGTGAAGTCAGTACACAGGTTGGCAGGCGTGCCCGTGTTGGGAGAAACGTAGACAGCCTTACCCTTGAGGGTTCCACCCGTCACGACATCGCCCGCCGGCGTGGCAGTGACCGGAGCGGGTGCGACACAGGTGAAGCCCACCGTGAACTTGACGGTCACCTTGGGATAGAAGAGTCCACCGGTGCTGAGCCCCTTGGTGATGCTTCCGACAGAGGTGGTCGAGGTCGACATCGTGCAGGTGATGTTGCCGGTGGCATGGGGGAGGGCGAAGGCCGGTGCGGCAAAGAGACCGACCATGGTCGCACTGAGAAATACGGTGGCAGCGCCAAAGGACGCCACTCGTCTCTTGAGCATTTGATCCTCCCTCTTGCCTCTGACCGCGAGGCGTCCCCTAGACCCCTATCCCGGATGGGATGGCAGGCCGTGGCGGGCTCCAGGATGCTTGCAATGGTTATTGCCAGCAATCACCAGATTTGAGGAACTACCCGAGGTGTTGAAACGGTCGCCTGGGGTCGTTTGATGATGTCCCGGGTAACGCGTGGTGGCAGCCCAACGTTGGGCCAGCTGCAACCGGCCCGGTATCGAGCCCCGCAGGGCGGCTCACCCGCGCTCTGGACCGACCGGGACTGCCGGGAGCAGGATGCCCTGGCCAGGGCCGATCCCCCGGCCCGGAGGCTCGGGGCCATCCGGGTAACCCGGCCAGGAGCGTTACCGCTCACCCCGCTCCCAGCCGGATCGACCTGAAGCGAAGCACTTTCAGGATGGCCACCTGACTGCCAAACTGGTGGCCCAAAACGGGGGTGATATGAAGCTATTGGTCCCGCTTTTTCTCCTCCCGGTAGCGGTTGCCTCCGGCTGTGGAGGAACACAGCTCGGCACCGTTCAAGGCCATGTGATCTTCAAGGAAGACACCACCAGCCGCTATGGCAGTGACAGCACGTTGCAGCTCATCCAAGCCAGGCCCGGCTCCCACGGTGAAGTCCTTGCCACCCAGAAAGTGTCACCAACTGGGACGTACCACTTTGCGGTTGATCCCGGAACCTACAGCTTCAGTGACCTGGCTCTTAGCCCCTGCCCAGGGACGGTGACAGTTCGATCGGGCCAAACAACCCAACACGATGTGGTCTGCAGGGCAGTGATAGCTGCTGGGTGAGCCCCGAAATATTCAGCCAGATGAATGCCCCGGTGGTCACCTGGCCTGGTTCAAGGGCTGATCCGAAGGCCAAGATGGCCGGACCGACCTGATATCCCGGCTCGGAGCGTTACCGCTTGGATTGCTCCCAGAGCCAGGGTGCGCGCACACGGCACATCCAGGTCGCGACTTCCGGATACACAAATCGAGCGGTAAGAGGCTGTCGCATGAATCTTGACCATCCCGCCCGCGTTTCGCGCCGCGCGGGACGATGAGCTATGCCTGTCAACGTGCGCGAGGTTGACCGTGAGAGTTATAACCGAAAGTTGTGGATCCGCGATCGCCTAAAGGGCGCGACGTACCCTCCAAGTTGACCAATCAACAAAGCCGCCGGATGTCGCCGGCGGGGAGGGATACGCCAATGTTGAAGCTAGTCCAAGACGCCACTGCCGACGCGGTTGGTGACGAGGAACCCACTGTCATCTGCGTCGACGAGATCTGCCGGCTGGCGGCCCAGGACATGATCGCCGTGGCGCTGCTGGCCGAGCGCCGGGCTCACCTGGAGGCCCACGCCGAGCTCCTCGACGTCACCGGCCACCGCCTGGTGGTGGGCAACGGCTTTCACCGGGCCCGCATAGTGACGACCGGGGCCGGGGCCGTCGAGGTCCGGGCTCCGCGTGTCGACGACCGGCGCGACGGGGAGAAGTTCACCTCGGCCGTCCTGCCGGCCTACATGCGCAAGTCCCCGAAGGTCACCGAGGTGCTGCCGGTGCTGTACTTACGGGGGCTCTCGACCGGGGATTTCGCGCCAGCGCTGGGCGAGTTCCTCGGCACCGAAGCGGGGCTGTCGGCCTCGACCATCACCCGGCTCACCGAAGCCTGGCAAGCCGAGCACGCCGAGTGGTCAGGTCGGGATCTCTCGGATGTGGACTACGTCTACTGGTGGGTGGACGGCATCCACTTCAACGTGCGCCTCGAAGAGGACCGCCTGTGCACCTTGGTGATCGTCGGCGTGCGCCCCGACGGCACGAAAGAGCTGGTGGCGCTGGCCGACGGCTATCGAGAGTCGACTGAGTCCTGGGCCGAGCTGTTGCGGAGCCTCAAGGCCCGGGGGCTTTCCGCCCCGGTGCTCGCCACCGGTGACGGGGCGCTCGGGTTCTGGGCGGCGCTGCGAGACGTGTTTCCCGGCACCAAAGAGCAACGCTGCTGGGTGCACGCCACGGCCAACGTCCTCGACGCCATGCCCAAGCGCGTCCACCCCAAAGCCAAGACGGGGATCGCCAAGATCTACAACGCCTCGAGCCGTGCCGAGGCCCTCGAGGCGGTCCAGGCCTTCGCCGGCGAGTTCAAGGCGTTCGACAAGGCAGTGGGGAAGATCACCGGCAACTTGGACGCCCTGCTCGCCTTCTACGACTTCCCGGCCGAGCACTGGATCCACCTCCGCACGACCAACCCCATCGAGTCGACGTTCTCGACGGTGCGCCTGCGAACCCGGGTCACGAGGGGTGCCGGATCACGCAAGGCGGCGCTGGCGATGGCTTACAAGCTGCTCGACGCCGCCCAGAAGCGCTGGCGCAAGGTCGGTGGCGCCGAGCTCGTCGCAGTCGTGCGCGCCGGCGCCGTGTTCACCGACGGCAAGCTGCAAGAGAGGAGGGAGCCGACACCCATCAAGAAGACAGGCCGCACGTCGAAGTCAGGGTCCGTCGCCGCCTGACAGCGATTTGCTCATCCACAACTCTTGACTATTTATCGACGAGATCTACGAGTTGGGTCTTGTTCAACAAGCGCCAGCTTTACCCGGCGCCCGAACATCTCCGACCGAGAGATTTCTGATCCCAGGAGCAGAAGAGACCCCGGGCTTCCGTCCTGGTACCTGCCTTCTCCGGCGTAGCCGTCGATGAAAGCGACGCGACCCTGTGTTGCCCTCCCGGCTCGACCCGCAAAGTAATGCGCGTACCTTGCCAGTAGCCCATGTTTAAGGACTGCCTGTGCACTGCGCTGCCCGAAGAAATCAGAGCTCGAAGGTACCACCGTGCCGTCAAACGACCATCCTCGACGGCATCTCATCCCAAGTCTGACCGTCGATCTCTCGACCGCCCGCCTTAGGCGTTCGGCCACCCCACTGTTTAAAGAAGAAGGCTATGCCGCTGCTGGCGCATTGCCTCTGCAGATCGAGTAGCCAAGAGCGATTAATCGGGCGTGCCCGTGGACCACTCTCGCCTCCGGCAATCACCCAGTGGATATCGGTGAGGTCGAGACTTGGTACAGGTCCAAGCATTGGTTCTATGGACAGAAAGCGCACGGCGGCCGGAACATGGCGCAAGTGACTAGCCCGAAACGCATAGCGGTCCGTTTCGATGCTCACGCCCATCCAAACGTTGGCAGGCCATGGCAGCACGGGTGAAACCTTGGCAAGTCGCTTCGCTCGCTTGGTGAGAATCTGGTAGGTGTGCTGAGGTGTCTCCACCATCACGTCGAATACCTGCTGGATAAAGTCCACAGGGACCTCTTCATGGAAGAGGTCGCTCATGGAGTTGACAAAGACCGTCCTCGGCGCCACCCAGCGCTTAGGAAGGTCCAGAACATCTGGGTGCAGTGTGAGGCCGAATCCGGGGCCGGAGGTCGCCGGATTACCGTCCCGTTGGTACTTCGCCGATCCCATTGCCTTGAGGCGTTTGGACAGCGTCAAGGCGTAACAGCGGTCGCAACCAGGAGAGGTCTGATCACACCCGGTCGTCGGGTTCCAGGTCGCCTCCGTCCACTCAATGGCGCTTCGATCTCCCACGGCGCCTGCCAGGCTAGCCAGGCAGTCTGACAGTGGGGCGCCACTGGGCCGGGGCCGGAGGTCCCGCCCAGCGCCCTGGGACGAGACGGCGACGTCGGACCCCGAAGGCTGTTTTTCGCTGGGCCTGCCCAGACCAGGTGAGACTGTCAGAGGGTGGAAAGTCGCAGCCGATAACGTGGAAAGTGCCACCCTGTCAGAGGCACGTTCATTCTGGTCCGGTGGTTTTGTCGGGAACCCTATAGTTAGCCAAGGCTTGACGACGTAACTGCTCTCTTTCCAGCCCGTCGATCAAATGGCAGGAACCTCCCACCCTTAAGCTTCGGTGAAGCCACCAGCGATGGCACGGGGCCTTGGTCCCCTCCTCTGATGAAGGGGACCCCGAAGTGTGGCTAGTAACGCTAGCCGTGCACTTCCGGCCACTCACTGTGCCATAGGGGAGCGTCATCTCACGACACGTCTTTGGACCCTGGTGGGTGCCGACCGTGGCATTTCACGGTTGAGATCAAGGTTCATTGCCTGGTTGAAGGAGGCGGACACGGGTGGACAAGGTCCTTGTCGGCGAAATGGATCAGCCGTTATTGCTCGCCTGGCCGGCTTCACCCCGCCCCTGAACTGCCAGGACCAGTTCGGCGTGGCCGGGGCCTCTGGCCACGTCAGCCGGGGCGAGGGCGCTCGGGATCTCTCAGGGACCGTGATACCGGTGAGGTTGCGGCGGTGCCAGGGCGCACGGATCGCACTTTGGGGATGGTCGCCGGCTAAGAAACCGTGACTGCGCTTGGGCAGTCGTCGACCGGCGATGGCGTGACTCCCGCACCCGGCGCGTTTGGCAGCGATTCTTCGTTGGAGTTGGGAAGCCTCGGGGATTGCCACGCTCGGGGACGAACTGAAATCGTCACTTCAGGTGATGTCACAATCCCTCGACGGGTGTACCGTTGCTCCACTGGGTCTGGGACTCAGAAACGAGAGGATGCGTCTCGCCCGTGGTGGCCCCGGACCGCCAAGCTGGGACCACTGGGGCGAGACCTTCCCAGGGGCATTGGCGCTCCTGCAGATTGCGGCAACGACTGCGGGGGGCAGGCGATGCCTGGAAGGACAGCGCTGAGGCGTAGGGGCCAGGGCGCCCCTTTCCGTGCAGCAAGACCGAGCTGCGGGGCTGTGGCTGCCTCCACCCAGTCCCCCAAGACGGTCAGGCGGGTCATTGTCGTCCTCTCCGGAGCGGGTACCCGGTCACGTGGCCGCTACCCCACCCTTGCTCTGCCCACCGACTTCGTCCATCGTCAGGTCACCGAGCGCCTATACCGTGACGTCGGCGGCGACGAACTGGTGCACCCACCCTGGTTCGGGTTGGCCCCGCCGGACTGGACCTACTCCTGGATCCGACCAGTGCTGGAACACAAGCTGGCCAAGTACCCGGGCCGACGGTTCTTGTTCATCGGGCACTCATTGGGCGGCTACCTGGCCGCACTGTTCGCCCATGGGCACACCGACCTGGATATCACAACCGTCGCCATCGCCTCGCCCTTCGGGGCGGTGACCGG
>DATHCF010000401.1:0-10635 GCA_035319705.1 Acidimicrobiales bacterium
ATCGCCGCCATCATCCACTTCGGGCTGCTGCAGCCCTACCAGGTGGCTCGCATCACCAGCTTCCTGCACCAGGCGCGAAACGGCCAGACGAGCACCTACAACCTGCGCCAGTCGGTGGACGCCATCGGCTCGGGAGGCTTCTGGGGCACCGGCCTGTTCCACGGCACGCAGACCAATCTCTCCTACGTCCCCGAACAGCAGACGGACTTCATCTTCTCGGCGGTGGGAGAGCAGCTGGGCTTCGTGGGGGCAGCCACCGTGCTCGTGCTACTGGGCATCGTGGCATGGCGCATGTTGCGGGTGGCCCAGACCACCCGTGACCCCTTCGGCCGGCTGCTCGCCACCGGCTGCTTCGCCCTGATCGCCTTCAGCGCCTTCGAGAACGCCGGCATGGCCATGGGCATCATGCCCATCGCCGGGATCCCCCTGCCCTTCCTGAGCTACGGGGGCTCGGCCACCGTAGCCTTCTTCGCCGCCGTGGGCATCGTGCTGTCGGTGCAGCTGCACCGGCCGCGGTGAGCCTCCGGAACCGCGCGCCGTGAGCGAGGAGGACTGGCGCCTCGTGGCGGTGGCCGGCGTCCACTTGGAGCTGCCGGGCATCCATCCGGAGGTGGTGCTGGAGGAGAGCGAGGAGCCACGGCGGCAGTTGCGCATCCCGGTGGGTTTCGCCGAGGGCACCGCCATCGCCTACGCCTGGCGGCGCGTGGCCACCCCGCGGCCGCTCACCCACGAGCTTCTGGCCGACCTCCTCGACCGCCACGGTGCCGAGGTCGCCGCCCTGCGCATCACCGGGCGCCAGGGAGCCACCTACGTGGCCGAGCTGGACACCACCGGGCCGCGTGGCCGTCAGGTCGTGTCGTGCCGGCCCTCCGACGGCCTGGCCCTCGTGCTGCGGCGCAGGACGGCCACTCCCATATTGGTGGCCGACAGCCTGCTGTCCGGCGACCCGGCCACGCCTGAGAGCGGGCGCGGCGCCGACACGGTGCCCGACCCGGCCTGAGCCGGCGGCGCCCCGCCTTCTCGGTGCGCCGTGTTCAGTGCGCCGTGTTCAGTGCGCCTCCGACACGAAGGTGGCGGGCACGGCGGTGGAGACCGCCTCCGCTGCCCGCGACCGGTCGCCCTCGTCCGAGATGCGCATGAGCAGGCCGACGAGGATGTAGTTGCCCACCAACGACGAACCGCCGTAGGCGATGAAGGGCAGGGTGATGCCGGTGAGCGGCAGCAGCCGGACGATGCCCGCCATGATGAAGAAGGCCTGCATCCCCAGTATAAGCGTCAACCCGGAAGCGGCCATCTTGGCGAATTCCGAGCGCGCCTTCTGGGCGATGCGCAAGCCCGCCCCGACGAACAGCACGAAGGCGAACACGATGACGGTGGTGCCGAGCAGGCCCATCTCTTCGCCGAAGGCGGCGAATATGTAGTCGGTGGTGACCTCGGGGATGTAGTGCACCAGCCCGTACCCCAAGCCGGTCCCGATGAGCCCGCCGTTGCCGAAGGCGTACATGCCCTGGACGATCTGGTCGCCGATCTGCTGCGTGGCATAGGGCCATGGATCCAGCCAACCGGTCACCCGCTCGTGCACCTGAGGAAAGAAGTGCACGGCCACCAGCGCCCCGATGGCGAAGAGCACCAACCCGAACGCCACCCACAGCAGGCGTCCGGTGCCCAGCCACAGCATGCCCACGAACAGGACGAACAGCAGCATGGCGAATCCCACGTCGCGCTCGGCGCCCAGCACGAGCATGCAGAAGCCCCAGGCGAGCAGGATCGGCGCCAGCGGCCGGGGATCCAGCACCAACCGGTTGCCCACCCGCAGTGTGGCGATGGAGAGCAGCTCGCGCTTCTCGGTGAAGTAGGAGGCGAAGAAGATGGCCAGGGCGATCTTGGCCAGCTCGACCGGCTCGCCCGTGGCCGGGCCGATCTTCACCCACAGCCGGACTCCGCCCTCGTCCACGCCGAGGTGCGGCACGAGCGGGGCCAGCATGAGGGCCACCGCCCCGAACAGGAGCAGGTACCGGTAGCGGTCGAGATCACGCGAATGGCGGACGAGGACCAAGGTGAGCACGTAGGCGACGACGGAGATGGCCGTCCACGCCGCCTGCAGGCGGGCGAAGTGCGGGTCGAGACGCGCCAGCATGGCGTAGCCGAGCCCGTTCAGCAGTGCGGCCAGCGGAAGCAGAACCGGATTGGCGTCCGGGGCGTAGAGCCGGGTGGCGATGTGTGCCACGAGCGCCAACAGCAGCACGACGGCCAGAAAGGCTCCGAGGTCCGCCGGTACCTTGGACGTGGTACCGATGCTGGCCAGTAGGTAGGCACCTACCACGATCAACGAGGTGAAGAGCAACAGCCCCAGCTCGGTGCGTCGCCGGTGATTGGGGCCCCGCCCGCGGCGTTGACGGCCCGGCAACCAGGAAGATCGCTGCCGACCGGCCACGCCGGGAGCCTACCGGAGTAGCCTGAAGAGATCGTGAGCCGTACTTCGTCGTTCCCGCCGCGCGCCACGGTTGTGGACGCGTCCGATGCACTCGGGCCGGCGGCCGGTGACGGAGACGTCTTGTCCACCATGGGACCCGAGCGCTTCTCCAACCGTGAGCTGTCGTGGCTCGACTTCGGGGCCCGGCTCGTCGAGTTGGCCGGCGACGACCGCCTGCCCCTGCTCGAGCGGGTCAAGTTCCTGGCCATCTTGTCCGAAGGTCTCGACGAGTTCTTCCAGGTGCGGGTGGCGGGCCTGAAGGACCAAGTGGACGCCGGGGTGCGGGCCCGCTCGCCCGACGGGTTGCGGCCGAGCGAGGCGCTGCGGGCCATCGCCGCCCGGGTGACCCAGCTGGTCGAGCGCCAGTCCCGGGTATTCGTCGACCGGATCCTGCCGGCGCTGTCGGACGCCGGCATCCGTTTGTCGGACTGGTCGTCGCTCGACGACGACGACCGCGATCACCTGGTGGAGGTGTTCGAGCGTCAGATCTTCCCGGTGCTCACGCCGCTGTCGGTGGACCCCGGCCATCCCTTCCCGTACATCTCCAATCTGTCTTTGAACCTGATCGTGCGCGTCGGCGACCCGGTGACCGGTGAGGAGCGGCTGGCGCGGGTGAAGGTGCCGCCGTTGCTCCCACGGTTCGTGGTCCTGCCCGACGGCGAGCGGTTCGTGGCCCTGGAGCAGATCATCGCCTCGCAGCTGCGCCGGCTGTTCCCCGACATGGTGATCGGCGAGCACTACACGTTCCGGGTCACCCGCAACGCGGACCTGACGCTGGAGGAGGACGAAGCCGACGACCTGCTCTCGGCGGTGGAGATGGAGTTGCGCCGCCGCCGCTTCGGCCGGGCGGTGCGGCTGGAGGTGGCGGCCGAGATGTCGGCCGACATGTGCGACCTGCTGCAGCGCGAGCTCGATCTCGGTCCGGACGACACCTTCGCCAGCGACGCCCCCCTGGGCCTCGGGGGGCTGTGGGCGGTCTACGCCCTCGACCGTCCCGAGCTGCACGAGGAGCCGTGGACCCCCATGACCCCTCCGCCCCTGGCCAATGCCGGAAACGAACCGGCCGACCTGTTCGCCGTGCTGCGCGAGCGCGACGTCCTCGTGCACCACCCCTATGACTCGTTCTCCACATCGGTGGAGGCCTTCATCGCCCAGGCGGCCATCGACCCCGATGTGCTGGCCATCAAGCAGACCCTGTACCGCACCTCGGGCGACAG
This sequence comes from Acidimicrobiales bacterium, assembly GCA_035319705.1. Classification (GTDB taxonomy): domain Bacteria; phylum Actinomycetota; class Acidimicrobiia; order Acidimicrobiales; family UBA8190; genus UBA8190. Next base: position 3,691 of record DATHCF010000401.1, read on the forward strand.
CCCCATCGTCGCGTCGCTCATCGCCGCCGCCGAGTCGGGCAAACAGGTGGCGGCGGTGGTCGAGTTGAAGGCACGCTTCGACGAGCAGGCCAACATCCTGTGGGCCCGGGCTCTCGAAGAAGCCGGCGTCCACGTGGTCTACGGACTGGTGGGGCTCAAGACCCACTCCAAGGCGGCGCTGGTGGTGCGGCGCGAGGACGACGACATCCGGCGCTACTGCCACCTGGGGACGGGGAACTACAACCCCCGCACCGCCCGGCAGTACGAGGACCTGGGGCTGCTGTCGGCCGATCCCGATCTGGGCGCGGACGTCGGCGACCTCTTCAACTTCCTGACCGGCTACAGCCGCAACGTGCGGTATCGCAAGCTGATCGTGGCCCCGGTGTCGCTGCGCTCGCGGGTGATCGAATTGATCGACGCCGAGGCGGCCGCCGGCGAGGGGGGCCGCCTCGCCATCAAGGTGAACGGGCTGACCGATCCCGAGGTGATCGACGCCTTCTACCGAGCCTCGTCGGCGGGTGTCCCCATCGACCTGGTGGTACGCGGCGTGTGCTGCCTGCGTGCCGGGGTGCCGGACCTGTCGGAGACCATCCGCGTGCGCTCGGTGGTGGGCCGCTTCCTCGAGCACTCCCGCATCTACCGCTTCGGCGGCGCCTCCGGCCGGCCGCTCACCTTGCTGCTCGGCTCCGCGGACCTGATGGAGCGGAATCTCGACCGTCGTATCGAGCTGCTGTTCCCGGTGACCGACCCCGAGCTGCAAGCGCGTGTCCTCGAGGTGCTGGAGCTGGTGCTGGCCGACGACACCAACGCCTGGACGCTCGGGCCCGACGGGCACTGGTCCCGCGTCCCGTGCACTGCCGGCGTGAGCGCCCAGGAGCGTCTGCGGGAGCTCGCCCGCGACCGCGCCCGGCGTCGGCGCGAACCGGAGACGCTGGCCGTCCAGCCGGCGTAGTCCCGGGCGCCGCGCCCGGCGTCAGGAGGACGGAGGAGACGGTGAGCGGAGCTCTGTGGGCAGCCCACCTTGGCGGCGCGCGGCGCGCAGGCGGGCGCGCCATCCGTGTTCGCCCGAGACGCGCAGCGACAGGTAGGTACCGAAGCCGGCCGGGATGGGCAGCCAGAAGTTCACCAGCCGCCAGCTGAACACGCCCAGGGTGGCGACGTTCTTGGTGGCGCCGAAGCCGACCAGGGTGGGGATGAGCACACCCTCGATGATGCCGAGCCCTCCCGGAGTGACCGGGATCACGGCCATCACGTTGGCCAGGCCGTAGGCGACCAGCAGCTCGTCGGGACCGATGACCTTGTGGAAGGCCACCAGGAACACCCACAGCGATGCGGCGTCCAGCAGCCAGTTGGCCGCCGCCCACACGATGGCCCGCTGGAGGACCGGGCGGTTGTCGAGCAGCGATCCCAGGCGCTCGGCGATGCGCTCCACGCTGGCGGCCAGCACGTCGCCGTTCAGGAACGGAACGTGGTTGCCGAACCCCCGCACCAAGTCGAGCGCGTGGTGGCGCCCCCGCAGTAGCAGGACCACGACGCTGGCGAAGGCAGCCATCAACAGCACGCCCACGCCGGCGGCGATCCCGTAATACGGGTTGTAGCCGTGAAGGAAGATCGACACCACCATGGCCACCCAGAAGATGAGGTTCAGCACCACTGCCGAGCCCACCCCCTGCATGGCCAGCCCGAAGGCGGCGTCGGGTCCCTGGACGTCGGCCTCGGTCAGCAGCCGGTAGGCCAGCCCGGTGCCGGGAGCGGTGCCGCCCGGAACCACGTGGGTCACGGCCAGGGTCGAGGTGTTGATGCGAAGCAGCCGCCATCGCGAGGGACGGTGCCCGGGGAGAACGGTGTGGGTCAGCTGCGCATAGGCGAGCAGCGAGGCGAACTCGAGCCCGGCGCCGAGGATGAGAAAAGCGACGTTGACCTTGCCCAACAGGTAGAGCGACTTGCTGGCGCCCTCGAGCTGGGGGATGACGAGGTATTCGAGTACCAGGGCCAGCAGGAAGGCGCTGACCGTCCATCGCACCTGCCTGGGGAGGCGCCGGCGTTGAGGCGTGGGAGTCGGCGCCTCCGGCTCCAGCTGGCTGGGGGCCCCTGACACTCGTTCATGCTTGCACGTGGTCGGCGGACGGAGCTGCCATGCTGGACGTCGTGTCCGAGCGAGCATCGGGGTCCGAGGACCGCCGTGAGCGGCTCTGGGAGGCAGCCGAGGCCCGCGGAGTGCCCCTACGCACCATCCTGACGTGGGTCGGGGTGGTGGTGGCCGTGTACCTGCTCGGCCTCCTGCTCGACCGTCTGCGCTTGATCGTCCTGCTGGTCGTCGTGGCCTCGTTCATCGCCGTCCTTCTCGACCCGATCGTGGTCATCCTCCAGCGCGAGGTCGTGCACCGGCGAGGGGCGGCAGTGGGGCTGGTGACGGCCGCAGCCATCTTGGCCTTCGTCGGCCTGGCCTTCGTCTTCGGGTACCCGCTCGTGAACGGCGTCAGCCATCTGGCGCACAACCTGCCGAAGTACGTCTCGCAGGCCGAGCACGGCCGAGGCCCGGTCGGGCATCTTCTTCGCAAATACCACGTCGAGCATTGGGTGCAGAAGAATCTGGTACCCAAGCTCTCCACCTTTGCCAAGGACCTCTCCAAGCCCGCGCTCAGCCTCGGCAAGGGCGCCCTCACCTTGCTGCTGGACCTCTTCACCATCTTCATCCTGGTGCTGCTCATGCTGCTCGAGGCCCCGAAGATGCGCGGCGGCGTGACGCGCTTCATGAGCCGTGAGCACGCCGCGGAGGTCACGCGCGTCGCCGGCGAAGTGGCCCGCTCGGTCACCGGCTACATGTTGGGCAACACCGCCACCTCGGTGATCGCCGGCACGGTGGTGTTCGTCACGTTGCTCAGTCTCGGCGTCCCCTTCGCCTTTCTCTGGGCGTTGTGGGTGGCCTTGGTCGACTACTTGCCCATGATCGGAGGCGCCCTGGCCGGGATCCCGACCGTGCTGTTCGCCGCCGCACACTCGCTGGAAGCGGGCATCGTCACCTTTGTGGTGTTCCTCGCCTACACGCAGATCGAGAACCACATCCTCAACCCGATCGTCATGAGCCGCACGGTGCACATCAACCCGCTGCTGGTGCTCATGGCCATACTGGTGGGCGCCTCGATCGGCGACCTGGTGGGCGGATTCTTCGGGGGCTTCGTGGGCACGCTCCTCGCCATCCCGGTCGCCGGCTCCATCCAGGTCGTCGTGCGTGAGGTGTGGCAAGCCACCGCTCCGGAGCCACCGGAGGCGGTCCCCGAGGCAGCGACGGCCGGCCGGGGGGAGTCGTCCATACCCCCGCTTCCCCCCGTCGCCTGACTCCTCGTAGCCTGAGGTGATGCGCGTCCTTGTCGTGCTTCCCACCTACAACGAAGCCGAGAACATCGAGCGCATGCTCAGGGCGATCCGGCAGTCGTTGCCCGAAGCCGGCATGCTGGTGGTCGACGACGGGAGCCCCGACGGGACCGCCGAGATCGCCGAGCGGGTGGGCAAGGAGCTGGGCGGCATCGAGCTGTTGCGCCGCTCCGCCAAGGCGGGTCTGGGCAGCGCCTACCGAGCCGGCTTCACCTGGGGTCTGGAGCACGGCTTCGACGCCATGGTCGAGATGGACTCCGACTTCTCCCACGACCCGGAGGCACTTGCGGGCCTGGTGGCGCCGCTCGAACGGGGAGTGGACCTCTCGGTCGGGTCGCGCTACGTGCCGGGGGGAACCATCCCCAACTGGGCCTGGCACCGCCGGCTGCTGTCGGAGGGGGGCAACCGTTACGCCTCGCTGCTGCTCGGCCTCCACGTCACCGACTCGACATCCGGCTTCCGTGCCTATCGCGCCGACATCCTTCGGCGGTTGGACCTCGGGCGCATCCGGGCCGACGGCTATGGATTCCAGATCGAGATGGTGCACCAGGTCCTGCTGCACGGTGGGCGGGTGGAGGAGGTGCCCATCCGGTTCGTGGACCGGGTGGAGGGCACGTCCAAGATGTCGGCCTACATCGTGGTGGAGGCCCTGTTGCTGGTCACGTGGTGGGGCATCGTGCGCCTGACCCGGGCCGCCCGGAAGGTGACTGCGGCGAGGCGCTGAGCGTGCAGCCCGCCGGCGAGCGCGCCGGCACTGCGGCCTGCACACGGCCCGGCCGAGGGGTCTGCGATCATGGTCGGGTGCGTACCCCGCGGATCCTGGTGGTGGACGACGAGCCTTTCATCACCGACCTGCTGGCAGCGGCGCTGCGGCACGAGGGGTTCGAGGTGGAGGTGGCCGCCACCGGCGGCGAGGCCCTGTCGGCCGTCTCCAACGGGTCGTCTCCCGATCTCGTGCTCCTAGACGTGATGCTGCCCGACCTCGAGGGGACCGAGGTGTGCCGGCGGCTGCGGGCGGACGGCCTTTCCACGCCGGTGCTGTTCCTCACCGCCCGTGACGCCACCGAGGACAAGATCACGGGCCTCAGCCTGGGGGCCGACGACTACGTGACCAAGCCCTTCAGTCTCGACGAGCTGGTGGCCCGCATACACGCCGTGCTCCGGCGCACGAGCAGTCACGTCGTCGCCGACGACACACGGATGAGCTATGCCGATCTGGTCATGGACGAGGACACGCACGAGGTGTGGCGGCACGGCCAGCTGATCGAGCTGACCGCCACCGAATTCAACCTGCTCCACTACCTGCTCGCCAATGCCCGGCGGGTGCTGTCGAAGTCGGACATCGTCGACCACGTGTGGTCGTACGACTTCGACGGTGACCCGAACATCGTCGAGACGTACATGAGCTACCTCCGCAAGAAGCTCGACTGTTTCGACCCGCCGCTGCTGCACACGGTCCGCGGCGTCGGCTACAGCCTCCGGCTGCCGGCCGGCGAGAGCGGCTGAGGTCGCGTCGTGTCGTTGCGACGCAGGCTGGTGGCGGGGATGCTGCTGCTTCTGGTGGTGGCGGTGATCGTCACCGATGTGGTCACCCAGTCGCATCTCCGCTCGTATCTCTACGGACGACTGGACGAGCAGGACGACGTCGCCGAGAGCCAGGCCTACAGCTACATCGAGTCGGCCTACCTCCGGGCCGAGGCCGCCAGCGACCGCGCTGCGGCCCAAGACCCCGCCTCGTGGCTGGCACAACTGGCGCTGCCCTCCACCGGGCCGCTCGACCTCGGGGTGGCGCAACTCGGCTCCGCCGCTGCCGCACCGGTCACGAGCGGCATCTCGGCCGCCCAGGCGCGAGCCGAGGTCGGCCAGGTGCCCCGCACCGGCCGGCTCAACCCTTCGGTCCTGGCCGGCCGCATCAGCCCCGACATCTACGTGGAGGTGCTCGGCCCCGGCGGACAGGTGCTGTTCAGGCGCCCGTCGGGGTCGGCCGAACAGCCGGATCCGGCACCGGTGCTCCCCTCGGCCCTCGTCGTGAGCAGTGCACTGCCCACCGCCCGTTACGGAAGCAGCCACGGCCCGTATCTGCCGTCGCAACCCGACATCTTGCTCGACGCCAAGGGGCAGAGCGGCGCCTACTACTACGGCGAGACACTGCGGCTGCCCGGTGGGGCGCTCGTGAGCGCCACCCCGCTGGCACCTTCACAGCAGACGTTGGCCTCCCTGAACCGAGTAGAGCTGCTGGTGTCGGTGGTCGTGGTGCTGGTGCTGCTGGCGCTGGTGCTCGGAACCGTGCGGCTCGGGCTGCGACCGCTCGAGGACATGACCGACACGGCCAGAGCCATCGCCGGCGGCGATCTGCGCCGGCGGATCCGCCGGAGCGACGACCGCGGTGAAGTGGGACGGCTGGGGGCGGCCCTCAACGGGATGCTGGGCCAGATCGAAGCTGCCTTCGCCGAGCGAACGGCATCTGAGGCTCGTCTGCGGCGGTTCGTGGCCGACGCCTCGCACGAGCTGCGCACGCCGCTCACCTCCATTCGCGGCTATGCCGAGCTGTTGCGCAAGGGTGCCCTCGACGACGAGGCGGCACGGCAGGAGGCCGCCGGGCGGATCGAGCACGAGGCCATGCGCATGGGGGTGCTGGTCGACGACCTGCTGCTGTTGGCCCGCCTCGACCAGGGCCGGCCCCTCGATCGGGGGCCGGTCGACCTGGCCGAGGTGACGGCCCGGGCCGTGGAGGCGACAGGTGCCGCTCATCCCGACCGCAGCATCTCCCTGGTGGCGCCGGGCCCGGTCATCGTCGACGCAGACGTGGGACGGATTCGCCAGGTTGTCGACAACCTGCTGCAGAACGCCATGGTGCACACCCCGCCCGGCACCGCGGTGCGGGCGGAGGTGCGTAGCGGCGGGGGCGTGGCCGAGCTGGTGGTGGCCGACGAGGGACCCGGCATCGCCGCGGAGGAGATCGAGCGGGTGTTCGACCGCTTCTACCGCGGCGCCTCGGCGCGTGGACGGCCGGGGACCGGGCTGGGCCTGTCCATCGTGGCGGCCCTGGCCGCCGCCCACGGCGGCCGGGCATGGGCCGAACCGGGTCCCGCCGGCGGGGCGCGTGTGGTGGTCGAGCTTCCCCTTCGACGAGCGACCGGCGACGGCCCTCCGTCCACACAGGAAGCGACCACCCCCTTTGACGTGCACCCGAAGAAGCGCAGGATCGCCGACGGGGACGACGTCGAGCGAGACGGCAGTCCGGAGCGGTCATCCGCCGCAGCGGAGCCCTCTGGCACCCCGTTGCCCTCTGACAGCATGGCGCACCATGGCGCCAGCGTGGGAGAAGCTCCTCGTCGCTGACCGGGGCCACGGCCCGCCGGTCCTCCTCGTGCACGGTCAGCCGGGAGGCGCCGAGGACTGGGACCGTCTGTGCCGCTCCCTCGGCGACGGTCAGCGCCTGCTGGTGGTGGATCGCCCGGGCTATGGCAACAGCGGCCTCGAGGCGCGGTCGATGGCCGACAACGCCGAGCTGCTGGCCGACCTGCTGGCCGACCTGACGGCCGACGGCGGGGCGGTGCCGGCGGTGGT